>JADYZS010000104.1 GCA_020853075.1 Anaerolineae bacterium
TGCCATCGGTTAAAACCGACGGCAGATGGCTTGGAAGCCCGCTCTGCGGGCTTGAAATAGCAGCCGTCGGATTCCATCCGATGGCGAGAATTGTGCGGACTGCCATCGGTTAAAACCGACGGCAGATGGCTTGGAAGCCCGCTCTGCGGGCTTGAAATAGCAGCCGTCGGATTCCATCCGATGGCGAGAATTGTGCGGACTGCCATCGGTTAAAACCGACGGCAACCGGCTAAGAAGCCCGCAGAGCGGGCTTGGTATAACAGCCGTCAGATTCCATCCGATGGCGAGCCCCAAAATGAGAGCGAGGCACCATGTCACGCTATAAATCGCCTCCCGCAGCGCAACTGAGTCTCTTGGAGCCGCAGGTCAAGACCGCGCCCTGTGTCCCGGCCATCAAAGAGGCCGTGAAGGACTGGCGCGCCGCCAACTACAAAGGCGTCACCCCAACCACGCGTGTCCTGCTCAATCATTGGTTTAAGACCGACCATCGCCTAGCGAACGGTCGCGCCTTTCGTTATTTTGACGCGCAACGCGTCGCCATTGAGACGCTGATTTATCTATACGAGGTCGCGGGCGTGCGCCGTCACAAGGACTTGGTGGAGAAGTATGCGGGCACGAACAAAGACCTGCGCCTGTTGCAGTACGACGATTTCGCGCGCTACTGTATCAAGATGGCAACGGGGAGCGGCAAGACCAAAGTCATGGCTCTGGCTATCGCCTGGCAGTACCTCAACGCGGTGAGCGAAGGGCGCGATGACTACGCCAAGACCTTCCTGCTGCTGGCTCCCAACGTGATTGTCTTTGAGCGGCTGCGCAAGGACTTCGCCAACGGCAAGATTTTCCGCACTGACCCGATTATCCCACGCGAACTGAGAATCTTCTGGGACTTTGATTGCTACCTGCGCCGCGACCCTGAGCGGGCCACTTCGTTGGGCGCGCTCTACGTCACCAATATCCAACAGTTCTACGAGCGCGCGAACGGCAGCGACAGCGATGAACCTGACGAAATGACCGCCGTTCTGGGCAGCAAACCGCTCGCGCAGAGCATGGAGGTTGAGGACTTCAGCCAGCGCATCGCCGCCCGCGGCGGGCCGGTCATGGTGATTAACGATGAAGCCCACCATACCCACGACGAGGAGAGCGAGTGGAACAAGGTTATTCGCCGCTTGCACGCCGCAGCCAACGGCTCCGGCCTGCTGAACGCGCAACTGGATTTCAGCGCGACCCCGCGCTATAGCAAAGGCTCGTTGTTCACCTGGACGGTGTACGACTATCCGCTCAAGCAGGCCATCATTGACCACATCGTCAAGCAGCCCATCAAGGGGATTGCGACGGGTATCCAGGAGGCTAAGTCAACCGTTGCCAGCACCCGTTACCGCGCTTACCTCGCGGCAGGCGTTGAACGCTGGCGCGAGTACCGTGAGCAACTTGCACCGCTCAAGAAGAAACCGATTCTGTTCGTGATGATGAACGACACCAACGACGCCGATGACGTAGGCGATTACTTGCAGCGCAAGTATCCCTCGGAGTTCGGCGGCGAGAAGTTGCTGGTCATCCACACCAACCGCTCCGGCGAGGTCGCCAAGAATGACCTGGACAAAGCGCGTCAAGCGGCGCGCGAAGTTGACCGTGCAGAGAATCCCGTCAACGCCATCGTCAGCGTGCTGCTGTTGCGCGAGGGCTGGGACGTGGAGAACGTGACGGTCGTGGTCGGCTTGCGTCCCTATACCTCCAAAGCCAACATCCTGCCCGAACAGACCATCGGGCGTGGCTTGCGCCTGATGTTTCGCGACCTGACGACCGATTACACCGAGCGGGTGGACGTCATCGGCAACAAGGCGTTTATTGAGTTCGTGGAGCAACTTGAGAAGGAAGAAGAAATCGCCTTTGAGACCTTCCAGGTCGGCAAAGATAAACTTGTCATCGTCACCATTGCGCCCGACCCGGACAAGATGGACAAGGACATCGCCCTGCCACAACTTAGCCCTATCCTGGCGCGCAAGAAGACGCTGGCCGAGGAAATCGCCGCCCTGGACGTTTCGGCCATGACGTGCCCACAACTGCCGCGCAAAGCGCAGGATGCTGCCGCCGAGACGTTCCGTTATGAGGGCTATGACTTGCTGACCCTGGAAAAACTGATTGAGCGCGATTACGTCTTGCCCGAAGTGCAAACGTCGCAAGAGGTCATTTCCTACTACGCCAAGCGCATCGCCCAGGATGTGAAACTGCCCGCGCAGTTCGCCGCGCTTGCGCCTAAAGTGCGAGAGTTCTTGGAGACCCGCGCCTTTGGCGAGCGGGTGGACTTGGACGCCTCCGATATTATCAAGGCCATTGCCACCAACATCGCCCAATATGTGACGGTTAAGACGTTTGTACAAGTGCTACGCCCGCTCGTGGTGCAGGAACTTGTGCCTCAACTCTTGAACAAGGGCCGCAGGCTCTCCGAGACCCCGCCATTCCCCTACTCGCGCCTGACGGCCGCCGCGACCAAGACCGTTTTCAACCTTGTCCCTTGTACGAACAAGTTTGAGCAGGCGTTCGCCAGGTTCCTGGAAAGCGCGCTGGATGTTACCGCGTTCGCCAAGTTGCCGGAACAGTTCGGCTTTGCGATTGAGTACACGGATGCGAACAACAACCTCCGGTACTACGAACCCGATTTCGTCGCCGTCGCCTTGGACGGAGCGCATTATCTGATTGAGACCAAAGGGCGCGAGGACGTGGATGTTGCCAACAAAGACCGCGCTGCCGGTCTCTGGAGTGAGAGCGCGACGCGTCTGACCGGCACGCAATGGCAATACATCAAAGTGCCGCAGAAGGAGTACGAGGAACTTCAGGCCGACGAGTTCGCTGACTTGCTGGTCTTCGTCCAGCCGCTGCTGTCATGACGAACACCCTCCGCGCCCGCATCCACGCCTTCCTCGCCCGCCACACGACGCTGACCCTCGCCACCACCGGGCCGGAAGGGCCGCAGGCCGCGGCCCTCTTCTATGCGCACGATGCCGCGCTCTCCCTCTATTTCCTCTCGGAGCCGTCCAGCCGCCACGCGCGCAACTTAGCCGCCGACCCGCGCTGCGCCGTCACCATCCAGGCCGACGGCCAGGATTGGCGGGTCATCACTGGCTTGCAGATGGAGGGCCGGGCGCAGGTCGTCTCTACGCCGGAGGAGTGGCAAGTTGCCTATGAGACGTTTCGGGCGAAGTTCCCCTTTGTGGGCGAGGCGTGGCGAGGTGAGGGTTCCGCCGCGCTCACCCTCTCCGGCCCCCTGGCCCGCAGCCGTTTCTACCGCATCGCCCCGCATTGGATGCGCCTGATTGACAATACCCTCGGATTTGGGCACAAGGACGAATTGCGTCTATAATCTTCCCGTGGACGACATACGGGCGACGCGTGGCAACCCCAGTTTCGTCTGGCGAGAAGGGCAGGAGCGGCGGCTGGAGATGATCTGCCGCTGGGGACGGCCCGATGGCGCGCGTGTTCTGGTGGACGGCTGCGGCGTCGGCATGTACGTGCGCGCGCTGCGGGCCTATACGCCCCACCTCCACGCGCTGGACATTGAAGCCGAACGGGTGACCGAGGCCGCTACTATCGTGCCGGACGTATGCTTCGCCGTCGCCGCAGCCGAGGCGCTACCCTACACCGATGGTAGTTTTGATCTGGTTCTCTCCCATGAGGTCATTGAGCACGTGGCCGACGACCGACAGGTGGTACGGGAGATGGTGCGGGTATTGCGGCCCGGTGGGCGCGCCGTCATCTTCTGCCCCAATCGCCTCTATCCCTTTGAGACCCACGGCCACTATTGGCAGGGGCGGTATCACTTTGGCAACACGCCGCTTATCAACTGGCTTCCCGACCGCTTTCGCCGTTATCTCGCGCCCCACGTGCGCGCCTACACAGGGCGCGGCCTGCGGAATCTCCTGCGCGGGCTGCCGGTGCGAGTTGTCACTCATACGCAGGTCTATCCTGGCTACGACAACGTCGTCGCGCGGCACCCAAGGCTGGGACGTGCGCTGCGCGCGGTCACCTACGCTGCCGAAAGGACACCTTTGCGCGCCTTTGGCCTTTCCCATTTCCTTGTCCTGGAGAAGATAGCCTGATGGCACAAAGAATAGACAGGCTGCTTCTCATCGTTTTCCTGGCAGTCGGCACTTTATGCGCTTCATACGTTGGCTGGCGCGACGTGGCGGCTAACGTCCGCGCCGGCACATCGTCCCTTAACCCTCTCATCGGCCTGGGCGAAGGTCCGGCGCGCCTCCTCTTCATCACCATCAGCGCGTTCATCATCGCGCGCGGGGTGGGACGCCGTGAGGAGCCCGCGCCCGCCGTGCGCCGTCCCTGGCCGGAACTAGCTATCATCGGCGTTTATCTCCTGTGGTTGGGGCTTATCTTCACAGCTCAGGTGCGACGGCTGGACTTCTCTCGCTTCGCGCCGGGCTATTCCTGGTTGGCGGCGTTTCTGCGCGACGGTGTCGCGGAGCCGCTCACAACACGCCTGGGCTGGGAGGGTTGGGCTGCCGCGCGGCTCAACAACCTGACGCAAAACGTCGTGACACAACTTCTTATCCCTCTTCTTATCTTCCTGGCGTTAGGCTATGGCGCGCGCGCCCTCGGCTTCCGGCTGCGCGGCTGGTGGCTGGCTTTGCCTCTCGCCATCCCGACGATGTTGCTGCAACTGGCGGGCGGCAGTTTCGCGCTCAACCCGGCCCGCTTCCCCGCGGCCTTTCTTTTCAACCTGGGCATTAGCGGTCTGCCGGAGGAATTCTGGGCGCGTTCGCTCTTGCAGACACGGTTGGAGCACGGTTTGGGGAGCGCGCTGCGCGGCGCGGTCATCGCGGCTATCGTCTTTGGCTTGATGCATCTCCCTGCTCACGTGCGGAATTACGGAAGCGATTGGCCGCGCGTCATCGCCGCCTGCCTGGGCCGCCAAGCCTTGAGCGGGTTCGTCTTCGGTTACCTCTGGCTCAAGACCCGTAGCCTCGCGCCGGGCGCGCTCTGGCACGCGTTCGGCAATACCATCGGTTCGGGGTAGCGTCATGCACTGGCTTGCCATCGTCCTCACGGGCCTCTTGACCTGGAACCCGCTACAACCACCCACAAACTTGCCCCGTTATTCCATGCACGTGGATTTGGATTACGCGCAGCATCGCCTCGCGGCACAAGCGAAAGTGGAATTGACCAACCGCTGGCGCGAACCCTTGAGCGAATTGGTCTTCCACGTGCCGCCTGCGCGCATCGCTGGCGTGTTCAAGTTAGATTCGCTCACCATAGATGATAGCAGCCAGCCGCCGTCTTACGGGCTGCGCGATGGCTTCCTGACCGTGCAACTACCCCGGTCGTTACCTCTCGGAGCGCGCGTCGCCGTCTTCATGGCCTTTACTCTGGTACTACCGCCTGTGCAGACGGTCGCGGGTTTCGTAGAATGTAGCCTCGGCTGGTCTGACGTTGCCCTGAACGCAGGGCACTGGCATCCTGTCCTCGTGCCTTACGACCCGCTGCGCGGTGGCTGGCAGACCTGGAAACTCTCTACCATCGGCGACCCTTACGTCACCGAGTCGGCAGATTACGAGGTGGACATCCTCGCGCCGCCCGGCGTGAAGGTGGCCGGTGGCGGAGAGGATTTGCGCGAAGGGAACCACTGGCGCTATTGGCTCCCCGCCGGGCGCGAGTTTGGTTTCGTCGCCAGCGACCGTTGGGAGGAAGCGGAATCTCTGGTCGGTGGGGTGCGGGTGCACTCATACTTTCTGCCGGAGCATCGCGCCGCGGGGTTGACCGTGTTGCAGGCCGCGGCAGATGCTTTGCGCCTCTATTCTGATACCTTCGGCCCTTATCCGTACCGCGATTTCCGCATCGTAGAGACTCGCGCAAGAGGAGGCATGGAATTTCCTGGCTTCTCCTACCTCACAGACGAATACTATGCCCAATGGCCGGGAAACGCCCGCTCCTTCCTGGTGTACACGACGGTGCACGAGGTAGCTCACCAATGGTGGTATAACATCGCCGGTAACGACCAGGTATATGAGCCGTGGCTGGACGAAGCGTTGGCCGACTATTGTGCCTGGCTCTTCTATCGTGTGCAGCGACCCGACGACGCGGAATGGTGGTGGAACTCGCGTGTGAACCGGGATCTCCCTGCGCTACCTGTGGACGCGACCATCTACCAGTTTGACGACAACATGGTTTATCTTCTGACCGTCTATCGCCGCGGCATCCTCCTCTTCACCGATCTGGAGAAGGAGATCGGGCAGCCGCGCCTCTTCAGCGCTCTACGTGGCTATCTCTATCGCCAGGCCTATCGCCTGAGCAACAGCGATGATCTGTTGGCGACGCTGACACGCTATGCCAACGGTAGTCTTGCGCCAGTGCTGAAGCCGTACCTGACGGCCCCGCCGTGGCTTGCCTCCTGCGCCGACCGCGGTGAACGCTGTACCCTCGGCGCAGGGTTGCAGCCCAGATAGACTCGCAGAATAACGAATCCCCTGGCCGGGTAGGAGCCAGGGGATTCTGATGAAGAGCAGAGCCGTAATTGTCAGGGCCTGCGGGCGGCGATCCAGGTGGCTGCCAGCAGGAGGGCGATGAGAACGCCCAGCGAGATCTCGGCAACCCGCAGCGGGGTCTGCCAGGCAAAGGGCTGAGGGGCCGCGCTCTGCGTCTGTTTCGGCTGCACCACGGGATGTGTTGCTACGCTCTCCGATGTTTGCTCACCCTGCGCCAGCGCGACCTCGGCCGGCGTTTCCGAAGGCGCCACCGCTGGCGCCGTTGGCTCAGGAGTCGCCACAACCGCTTTCTCTATCTGCGGCGTTGGCGTAATTACCTTCTCCACCGTCTTTTCCTTAACGGCAGGCGTGGCCTCAACGGGTTGCGCCGGCTTAGCCGAGGAATCTGCAATCGTCACCGTCTCTTTTGCTGATTCCGCAGGCCTGGTTTCGTCCGGCTGGGGCGGCGCTTCGGTAGGCACAGGCTCACCGGGGCTGAAGCCAGTTCCACCGCCCTCGTCTGAACCGCCTCCCTCCCCACCACCGGGGCCACCTGCGCCGCCGATGCCCCCGACGCCGCCAGGGCTGCCCCCCCCTCGGGGAATCTCTGTGACAGGTGCCGGGATCGGCGACGCAGTCTCTGCGTTTTCGGGTTTCTCTACAACGGTCCTTTCAGTGGCCTTCTCCGGCTCTGAGACAGCCTTTCTCACGGCTTTCTGTTGTACCGGCTGCGTAGCCTCCGGCACAGCCGCCAGGGCTGCCGCAGGCTGTTCAGATTCTGCGGCCCTTGCCTCTTCCGGAGCAGCCGATGAAGCTACAACCACCGTCTCTTGTACAACTTTCTCAAGCGGTTGTTCGCTGATTCGCTCGGCTGCGGGCGACTGCAAAGCGATCATCTGCGGTGTCTGTGGGGCCGAACGGAGGAAGAGGTCACCCCCGACGAGCACGACGAGCATCATCGCGGCTACAACCGTCGCCCCGCGCAGGTAAGTCACTATCCAGGGCGAGCGCGCCCTCCGGGGCTGTGCTCCGACCATCGCTTCCGTTAGGGTGAAAGCACGAGGCACCGCCATGCGCGGCAACGCTCGCACGAGAACCACCGCGTTGCGCAGCGATTGCAGATCCTCGCGACAGGACGCGCAGGTAGCCAGGTGCGCGGCAACCTCCTTCCGCTCCTGGGCTGTCACCTCATTGTCAATGTACGCCGAGAGGAGTTCGCTGGCAATATGCGATTGTCTGTTGCTGTCCCGGCGAGTCCACTTGAACATCGTGCATCCTGCCCTTGAGATGGTGGCGAGTTGGGCTCTTAGGAATCAGGTGATAGAAATGAACCTTAATTGCCTAACTCCCCATTCTGCTATCATTGAGACGATAACGTGCCGGTAAAAGTTCCGGACGAGCCTGAAGGTAATCGCGCAACTTGGCTCTGGCCCGGCTCAAGCGCGACTTGACCGTGCCCAGTTCCGATTCGGTGACTTCTGCGATCTCCTGATAACTCATTCCTTCCACGTCCGACAGGACGAGAGCGATCCTCTGGTCGGCGGGGAGGAGGGCGATTCCTGTTTGGATGGTCACGCTTAATTCCCTGCGCATGACGTATTCTTCCGGCCCCTCACCGTGGTGGGTCAGTTCCTCAGCCCGGTCGGGATCCTCGGCCAGATCATCTAATGAGGAAGAGGGACGTCGCTGCTTGGCACGCAGGTAGTCGTAGCAGGTATTGGTCACAATGCGCAGAACCCAGGCTTTGAAGGAGCCGCCCCGGTATTGCCGCAAGGACTTGAATGCCTTGACGAAGGAATCCTGGGTCACGTCCGCAGCCGCGTCGCTATCGCCCAGGACACGATAGGCCAGGTTATAGGCCATTCCCTGGTATTGGAGCACTAACTGGTTGAAGGCGCGCAGTTCGCCTTTCTTGGCGGCCACGATCAAGGCTATCTCGTCCATCTTGAGCAAATCATACCACAAGATTGGTGCATTGTTCAAATCCCCACGAAATTCCCATTCCTCGTGGGGCGGCAATCCGGTTGACGAGAAACCGATTTCGTGGTATGACGTTGGACATTGGACTACCGGATAGCCCGTGCGTGGCAGGAAGCATCCGCTCATCCGATACGCCAACCGTCTCGCCCGGGCGGGCCAGCACTCGCGGCTCGAACGGGAAGGCATCCGCTGACGCTTATTGCTGTGCTCTCTATGGTTTGAGATAGTCACTTGTTTATGGCGCAAGGAGCAACTGCGATGGATATCTGGTCTTATGGCGCGCCCACCGACCGGCGCGAGCGCGTCCTGAAAGCGATCCGGCACGAGGAAACCGACTTCGTCCCCTACAACTTCCACGCCATCCCAATGGTTTATCAGAAATTGCAGGACTACTACGGCCTGAAGGATAGCGTAGAGCTGGCGCACTTTATCGGTAACCACATTGTCAAGATCGGTTCCGACTTCAACTACAATCCCTGGGCCAACGAGGTGCAAGAGGTGCGGCTGACACCCAGCGGTGGCCCCGTTCACACCAATCTGGATGAGGCGGGCGCGCTCCACACCGACGAGTCTGGCTGCGTCTGGGATCGCGCCTCCGGCATGCCGCACTCCGTCGCCTACCCGCTCTCGGAGGACTACCGGCTTCTGGATAAGTACGTCATGCCTGACCCGTACCGCGAGGGCCGTTTTGACGCTGCCAGGAAACTGGCCGACCAATGGCGTGGCAAGGCGTTTATCTTCGGTAAGATCGGCATGATTCTCTTTGAGCGCGCGTGGAGCATCCGCGGCATGGCCGAGTTATTTATGGATATGATGGATAGGCCGGAGTTTGTGGACGAGTTGCTGGATCGCGTTCTTTACGAGTGGAACCTCCCCATCATTGAGCAGCAACTGGCGATTGGCATAGACGGCTTCTACTTTGCCGATGATTGGGGCGCGAAAACCGGGCTCATGTTCGGCCCCGACATGTGGCGTCGCTTCATCAAGCCGCGCCTCGCCATCATCTACAGGAAGTGCCATGACGCGGGGGTTTATGTGGGCCAACACTCCGACGGCAACATTGTAGAGATTTTTCCCGATCTCATTGAGATCGGACTGGACGTCTTCAATCCGTTGGAGCCCGCGGTCATGGACCCGGTGGAGATGAAGCGGCGGTTCGGCGACCAGGTCACCTTCTACGGCGGTGTGGACGTGGAGAAGACGCTTCCCTTCGGCACGCCAGAAGAGGTGCGGGCGGAGGTGCGCGAGCGGGCTGCCACGTTAGGCAAGGGAGGAGGCTATATCCTACAATCTACCCATACGATCCTGTGGGACGTGTCTATGGCGAACCTCACGGCCTATGTAGAGGAAGTGCGTGCCCTGGCGGGGCTGGAAACGCCGCGGCCTGAAATCGTGGCGGGTTAGCGGAGATACAAGTCATGGCACTTTCTGGGATGACTTCAGCCGAGCGGGTATTGACGGTGTTGAAGCGGCAGGAACCGGATCGCATCCCTACCTTTGAGTGGGACATTGATCCCGACTTCATCAAGAAGATGACAGGCGGTGGCACTTACGAAGACTTCGTAGAGCAGTTTGACCTGGACGCGGTGATGTGCAGCCCGGACTACGTCAAGACGCCCGCTGGCGAAGACACACTCCTGGACGAGTGGGGCGTCACCCGCACCAAAGGCCACGAAGCCTATGCCATGGCGATAGATGAACTCGCACCTATCAAAGACTGGCCGGACTTTGAGAAATGGCAACCGCCCGATCCCTATGCTCCCCATCGTTTCAATACGCTGAAGCGGCGCGTCAAACGCTTCAAGGGGAAGAAGGCGGTCTTTGTACAGCTGCGGGATGTCTGGTCAAACCCGCGCGACCTGTTAGGCTACGTGCAGCTATTCGTAGATTGCGTGGAGCGCCCGGATCTCCTCAACGCGCTGATTGAGAAGTGCGTCAACCAGAGCATCCAACTGGCGCAGATCGCCGCCGGGCTGGGCGCGGAGGTGGTCGTGACAGGCGACGACATCGCCGACAACCGGAACACCATGATCGCGCCCCAGTTGTGGGAGTCTCTCTTCATGCCCCACTTCCGCCGTTGGGTGTGCGGCGTCCACGATTGCGGGCTGTACTATTGGAAGCACACCGACGGCAACATCATGAGCGTGATGGATATGCTGGTGGCCGCCGACATTGACGGCATTGACCCGATTGACCCTCTGGCTAAGATGGACCTGGCAACCGTCAAACAGCGTTGGGGGGAGCGGGTCGCCATCAAAGGGAACGTGGATTGCGCCTATCTTCTCATGGATGGCCCGGAGGAGGATGTGGTTGAGTCAACCAAGAACTGCCTCCGCATCGCCGGGCCGGGGGGCGGCTATGCCTGTTCTTCTAGCAATTCCATTCATTCCGGCGTCCAGCCGGAGTATTACCTGGCGATGCTCAAAGTGATTCGCGAGTACGGCATCTATCCTCTGGATATGGATAGATTACAGCCTGCCAGATGAGTGCTGCAAAGGAGAAGAGAAGCCGAGATGGCTACTTACCTCATCGGCGTTGATTTGGGCTCCAGCAATGCCAAGGCCGCCCTCTTTGATAGCGAGGGGCGCGCGCTGGCAGACCACTCACAAGACGTCCGGCCCCACCAGCCGCGGCCGGGCATCGCCGAGTACGATCCGCCAACCTTATACAAAGCGACGTTGACCGCCATCCGGGAGTTGGTGAAACGCAGCGGTATCAACAGCAAAGACGTGGCAGGGCTTGCCCTGGATGGCATGATCTCTGGCACTCTCGGCCTGGACGAGGAAGGCGAGGCTGTCACCCCCTATACCACAACGCTGGATCAGCGTTTCACCCCTTATCTGAACGAGACCATGCGGCGCTGCGGCGATCTCATTCGCCTGCAGAACGGCACAGGCCATCCCACCGTAGGGCCGAAGATTCTGTGGCTGCGCGCCGAGATGCCCGACGTCTATAAACGCTGCTACAAGTTCGGCATCATCGGCGATTACATCCTGGCGAAGATGGCGGGGCTCAAGGGCGATGAAGCCTTCATAGACTTCACCTATCTCTGGGCGACAGGGCTGAGCGACCTGGCGAACTACCGCTGGTCCGAGGAATTGTGCCAGGCCTTAGAAGTGCCCGTAGAGAAACTGCCTCGCATTGTCCGGCCCACCGACGTCATCGGTAAGGTATCAAAGGAGGCAGCGCGCGCGACGGGGTTGCTGGCAGGCACTCCCCTCGTCGCAGGCTCAGGCGACCAGATGGCCGGCCTGGTGGGCGCAGGCGTGATAGAGCGGGGGATGTTGGCCGACGTGGCGGGCACCTATCCCGTTTTCTTCTTGTGCGCCGAACGCTTTCTTCCCGACGTGGAGCATAAGATGGTAGAGGTTATCCCCTCAGCCATTCCTGGCCTGTGGTATCCCGCTGTCTTCATCGTCGGCGGCGGGTTGAGCCACTCCTGGTTTGCCCAAACCTTCGGTTACGCTGATGAAGTGGAGGGCCAGAAGCAGGGCAAAGATGCCTATGCTGTGCTGGAGGAAAAGGCGCAGGCACTCCCGCCCGGCTCGGAAAGGGTGATTTTCGTCCCGCATTTGGGTGGGCGGGCTTGCCCGTTGAACACCAGCTACCGGGGGATGTGGGTCGGCTTCTCGTGGGCTCACCGGCGCGAGCATTTCTATCGCGCCATCCTGGAGGCGATTGCTTACGACTTGCACCTCTCCTATCGGGTGATGCGAGCCGCGTATCCCGATATTCCCGTGGAGAAGGTGCGCGTTTATGGCGGCGGCGCGCACAGCGCCTTGTGGAATCAGATCAAAGCCGATGTCATGGGGCTCCCCTACGTCCGCCTGAGCCGGGTGGACGTCTCGGTGCTCGGCGACGCGATCATCGCGGGCAAAGCCGTGGGACTCTACGATGACTTGGCACAGACGGCGCGCCGCTTTGTCAAGGAGATGGAGAAGGTGGAACCGGATAGGCAACGCCACGAATTCTATAAGGCGTACGTGACCTTCTACGACCATCTATTAAGGCAGACAGAATCTTCATTCAACGAGTTGGCAACGTTGCCGGAGTGGACCGGATGAGCACAGAAACCGGGGGGATGGTAGAATCTCTTCCCTTTGATCTTGAGACCGGTAGTAACCGAGAAAACCACTGTGACGTTGTGGTGGCCGGCGCGGTCTGTCTGGATGTTATTCCTCTGTTCGGGCAGCGGGTCTGGGGCGCGGATAACCTGTTCGCTCCGGGGCGAGTCGTGGAAATCGGGCCAGCGGCAGTGGCGACGGGCGGCCCTGTATCCAACACCGGGCAGGGGCTTCACAGGCTCGGCACACGCGTTTGCCTGCAAGGCAAGGTCGGGAACGATCTCTTCGGCCAGGCCCTCGTTCGTTACCTGGCTGCCGAAGGGCTGGACAAAGGTCTGGTAGTCTTGCCGCAGGAGTCCACTTCCTACACCCTGGTCATCTCGCCACCCGGCGTGGACCGCATCTTCTTTCACTGTCGCGGCGCGAATGATACCTTCGGCGTTGGCGATGTGCGCTATGAGATGCTGGACAGGGCGCGCCTCTTCCACTTAGGTTACCCTCCTCTGATGCACAACCTGTATAGCGACGGCGGCGCGCAGATGGCTGCCATCTTCGCGCGGGCGAAGGCACGCGGGGTCGCGACGAGCCTGGATATGTCCATGCCCGACCCCGCCTCGCCGAGCGGCAAGGTGGATTGGGCGGTGATTCTGGAGCGCACCCTGCCCCACGTGGACTACCTCCTTCCCAGTGCCGAAGAGATACTTTTCATGCTCCACCGTGCCCGCTTTGATGCTCTCTCTGCCGCGGCCCAAGGGCGAGACCTTCTAGGTTTCATCGGGGCTGAACTCCTCTCCGAGATGGCCGGACAACTCCTCGGTATGGGCGCGGCAGTGGTGGGTATCAAGTGCGGGCAGCGGGGGTTCTACATGCGCACGGCGGATCAGAAACGGTTAGAGCGGTGTGGTCGCGGGCGGCCTGCCGATACCCGCAACTGGGCCTCGCGGGAGTTGTGGGAGCCCAGTTTCCACGTTAAGGTCGCCAGCGCGGTCGGCGCGGGAGATGCCACGATTGCCGGTTTTCTCAGCGCGCTGCTGCGAGGTCGTTCCGTTGAGCAGACGTTAAAGGTGGCTTGCGCGGTGGGGGCATGCAGCGTAGAGGTGTTGGATGCGACTGGTGGCGTCCGTTCCTGGGAAGAGACCATCGCCCGCATCGCCCATGGTTGGCCGAAGAATCCGTTAGAGATTCCGGTGCCGGGTTGGCATTACGATGACGAGGGGGAGGTCTGGCACGGCCCCGTTGACATTCTTGCCTCGTAGTGGTAACCTTGCACCAGGAGGAAGAATATGGCAACCCTCTTCGGTAAGTCCTACACGCGCGCGGAATTACTGGCCTACGTGGGCGACGTCGCCCAGGTGGGCGGTGTACAAATGGGCACGCTGACCGATGGGCGTGCCCACGGGCTCCGTGTGGCGCACGTGCGCACCGGCTCCGGTCTTGATTATCAGGTGCTCATTGACCGCGCCTTGGACCTGGGATTGGTCGCCTACAACGGTATCCCCCTTACCTTCATCTCACCGGGAGGCTGGTCGGCTCCCTATTACTACGAGCCTGAAGGCGAGGGCTGGATTCGCACCTTCGGCGGTGGCATGATGACCACCTGCGGGCTGACTCAGGTGGGCAATCCTACTGAGGACGCGGGCGAAGCCCTGGGCATCCACGGGCGCATCTCTAACCTGCCGGCCAGCAATTTCTGGGCCGGTGGCGAATGGGAGGGCGACGAATACGAATTCTGGGTGCAGGGCGAGGTGCGGCAGGCCGTCCTTTACGGCGAAAACCTGCGTCTCCGCCGCCGCATCTCCGGGCGGCTGGGCGAGGCGGAGATTCGCGTTCGCGACACGGTAGAGAATATGGGGGGCAGGCGTACGCCGTTCATGATCCTCTACCATTGTAACTTCGGCCATCCGCTTCTGGCCGATGGCGGGCGCATCCTCACCAAACCGCACCCGGTTCAGCCCAGAGACGAAATATCGGTGCCCGGCCTGGCCGCCGTTGCCCGCATCCAGGGGCCTGACGCCAAATGGAGCGCGCAGGTCTTCTACCACGAGATGGTAGCAGATGCCAGCGGTTGGGTGACCATCGTCCTCGCCAACCCGAATTTCAATGGCGGGCAGGGCCTTGGTCTGCAAATGCGCTACCGCCAGGCAGAACTTCCCTTCCTGACCCATTGGAAGCAATTCGGCGTGGGCGATTACATCATGGGGGTAGAGCCAGGCAACTGCCACGTTGGGGGACGCGTGTGGGAGCGGGAGCATGGTACGCTGCAATACCTGGAGCCGGGCGAGCGGCGCGATTTCGCGCTGGACTTCCGCATCCTCCCCGATAACCGCGCGATAGATGCGGTTGGCCTGTAATTCTCCTATCCCCTCGTCACACACGAGCCTCCGCGGAGCACGGCTCTTGGCTACTGCTTCGCGGAGGCTCGTTTGGATTTCGCCGTTGCCTCATCGGTGTCCGCTATTTATTCCGAGTGGGCTTGGGCGTCGGTAGTAATCGGGTGGGTGTTGCGGTGCGCGTCGGCTGGATGGGGGCGCGCCGGTCATAGTAGCGGATGTAGATCCGATCCACCACGCCGTTGACGCCGATTCCCAGGCGCTCCCACTGCTCTCCAACCCATTCTTTGACTGTCGTAATCGGGCCCGACGTGCTAACGTGCTCCCACGTTGGGCGCACCACGTGCGCGCTAGCCATCATGACGAATCCCAGGATGATGCCCAAAGACACCAATGCCACGGGGCGCAACGTAGGTTGCTGTGCTGCGACGTCTACTGTATTATCCGGAGCGGGGCGGGCAGACCATATCTCACTGAGCGCGGCGGGCACAATAGAAAACGCGAGGGCCAGGAGGCTCGCGACGGCGCGCGTTCTCTGCGAGAACTGAACGTCAATGCCTGAATACGGCTGCTGCCACGACCAAAGGGTCACCGAAACCAAGAGAGACAGGGCCACTCCCCAGGCCAACGTGCGAAAAAGCCAACGTCCCGTCGCGTAGATGATAGGCCAGGCCACGGGCTGAAGGAAGCCCCGGATCAGTCCCATCACCGCCCAAAAGAAGCCAACCAGGAATATCCATACCGCTGCGGAGGTAGTGGCTAATCCGAGCATCTCTGCGAACCATTGCGGGGCTCGCAGGCCGGAAGCAGCGAACAGCCAACCTATCCCCGCGCCCATGAGTCCGGCGGCCAGGAAGCCGGCCAAAGGCCGGAAAAGGTAGCGGCCCAGAGGCGAGGGCATCCCCACGACCCAGAACTCCACCGGAACCGGCACCGGCTGCTCCGAAGCGCTGGATTCCACGAGGATCTCGGTCTGTTGTGGCGACTGGCTAATGAGAAGGGTATCCGTGCTGACGGTCAAGACGGCATTGAGAGGCCGTCCGCTGAAGGTGCTGGGCTCAATACGCAGCCAGGGGTCTCTGCTGCGCAACGCGCCGAAGAGGTAACCCCGCCCTCGCCCCTTCTGCACGCGCAACATGCGCAGCGCGCTCTGCCCCGATAGGATGTGCCCGAAGTTGATCCGTGGGGGGCGAAGTTTGAGGCGTGGACGCCGCACAAGCCCGGTGCTGATCAGAAAGGTTTCTAGAGGAATGCGCGGATCTTCCTCGCGCTGTCGTACCACTTCACGGGCCAGGGCCGCCAGGTGATCGGCCCCTTGGTCGGCCAGCCAACGGGCTAGAGTCCCGTTGCGCAGATGGTACATGCCATCGGCCGGGTGGCGGTCCATGTGCGCTACCGCGTCGCGCACGGTCCAGACCTTCTTCCCGCTGCCCAGGACACCGCCAGAGCGAAAGACAAAAGGTTGCTGTGCCCGTTCCGAGATCGTGAGCTGCCGGTCGCGCAAGGCCAGGGCTACGGCTTTGCGCGCGTCTTCATCCAGAGGAGTGCCTTTGGCCGGCAGTTCGGTGTTTGTGATCGCGGTGGCCGTGCTCTCTATCGTCATGGCCGGTGGTTCCGTTGCGTCGGACGTAACCAACCGGACGCCTGGCTTGTTGAATACGACTCAGTGGGATACCTGGGGGTGCAACGATGGGAACTCATCTCGTAGGAAGGTGCGCAAGGCATCGCCAGCCTGGCGCGCCTCCTCTTCAGGATTGGGGTGGCGGATTTCTAAGCCGGATTCCAGCCGTTCCCGCCATGGGCCTTGGCGGGCAGGGCGAATCTCGCCGTACCAGTCTTTGGTATGCAATACAAAAAGCCCTTGCGGGCCCACGACAACGGTGCTGAGTGCCAGCCGGTGTATGATCGGATCGGCGACGACAATATATTCATCGGGCAGAGCCTCTTGCAAGTGCATTGCCAGCGAGTCAGGCGTTGACCAGCCGTTGGCAACGAGTAGTTCAGCCATGCCGCAACTTTCCTCTCTGACTCGGTGCCCTCAAGCGTTGTGCTGGCATCCTCTCGTCTCGTACCACGAGCACCGTATGATCGTCACTGGGCGGCTGTTGTTACCTTTTTCAGCAAAAGCGGAAGGTAGAAAGAATTCGGCCTGGGCGTCTTTGTCGGCGTGAGCGTTGGCGTCGGCGTGCGCGTGCGCGTCGGTGTTCGGGTTGCTGTCGGCGTCGGACGCAGAACAAACGGCCCCGCCAGGAGATAGACTCGTCCTGCTTGTGCGCCAAGAAAGGAATCTGCTCTGGGAGCGCTGATGATGAGATCCGGCTTTGCATCCTTTGTAATGTCCGCGACGGCAAAGGCGGCAGCCGTGCGGTCTCCGGGGTTGGCTCCCCACACCTCCAGATCCGGGAGCGCCGCAGCCATGGGGCTCTGCCCCGTCGCCCGGACGCCGGCGAGCCCGTACAAGATGCCGAAATTCAAGCGATCCTGAGACGGATCGGCCCTGCTCGCTCCCGCCAACAAATCGGCTGCCCCATCCAGATCCAGGTCGCCTGTGCCCACCGCCCCCCCCAGATCATCAAAAGAGTTGACCCCTTCCAGCACCCCCCACGGCGCTTGCGAAGCCAGATCCACCGTTCCTGACAGGCCGTTACTACCCCACAAGAGCCCATACGCGGCCCCTCTGCTGGTGAGCCGGCCATTAGCACCCAACACCAGATCGCCCCTGCTGTTGCCGTCCAGGTCGCCCAGGGCGACGGCATTGCCCAGGTAGTCGTTCGCGGCTACGCCTATGATCTTCACGTCGGCAGCCTGGCCTGCCAGGTCTATGTTCACCAGGGGGCTGCGCCCCTTGATGAGATAGGCGGCGCCCGCCTTGCTCCGGCCAGAGGGCGATGCGAACTGAGCGCCGGCCAGGAGGTCGGCTTTGCCATCTCCGTCCACGTCCGCTGCCGCCAGTGACGTGCCAAATTCCTCGCCCGCCGCCGGGCCTTTGATGACAATACCGGGTGAGGTTGTCAGATTCACCGTGCCGCTGAGGGTTCGGCTCCCGCGAATAATGTGAACCTGCCCCGCCGAGGCACGTCCTGAAGGGCTGGCGCGCCGCGCGCCGATGATCAACTCGTCCAGGCCGTCGCCATCCAGATCGCCCAGAGCGATAGCACCCCCGGCGCGATCATCTGTCTGAGCCCCAGTAACGGTGAGAGGCGCTTGCTGGCTGGCAAGGTCAACCGACGGAAAGGAGCCGGTTCTACCGAAGAAGAGATAGACCGTGCCTTTAGAGGAGAGGCTAAAGGACGCGCCCACGGCCAAATCCGCTACGTGGTCGCCGTTAAAGTCGCCCGCGGCCAGCGATTCACCGAACTGATCCATGCTTACCTTGCCGCTCAATCGGGGGCCCGTAAAGGTCGTCGTTGTCAGGAAGATGTTGCCAGTGACGTTAGGGCCGCCATAGACCACATAGACCGCCCCGGCGTTGAGACGTCCGCCGGGGTCTGCCGACGGTGCGCCCACGATGATGTCGGCTGCGCCATCTCCGTTGAGGTCTGCCGCGGCGACGGCACTGCCGGCGAAATCTTGTGCCGCTCCCCCATCTATCGTCAGGCGAGCCGGATTGGGGAAGTCGGTCAGGTCAA
>JADYZS010000105.1 GCA_020853075.1 Anaerolineae bacterium
CTCCTATTTGTGCGCGGTGATTTATTCGCTAGCAGAGCCAAGACCTTAGTCAACACCGTAAACTGTGTTGGTGTCATGGGGAAAGGCGTGGCTTTGGCTTTCAAAGAGCGATATCCGAATATGTATGAAGAATACCGGCGTCAATGTGAGCAAGGCGAGATACGCCCCGGGGTTTTGAGGTTATATAAAGACACGCACCCCTGGGTACTAAACTTTCCCACGAAACGGCACTGGCGGGCGCGCTCCCGTCTGGAAGATATCGAGGCAGGGCTTAGAGCACTGGCAGGAAGTTACAGAAGTTGGGAAATCACTTCGTTGGCTATGCCTGCCTTGGGTTGCGGGCATGGCGGGCTAGATTGGTCTGATGTGCGTCCGCTGATTGAGCGATACTTGGGCGACTTGGACATAGCGATCGAGGTCTACGAACCTGGCAGCCAAGCAAGCCTACCCGACGAAATACAGTCTGAGGAATACCACCAACCGAATCTCTTTGGTGAACAGGTAGAGCCCCCCAAGCCGAAACGAAAATCGCGGCAGAAGAAGGGGGCAAGACGAAAAAGTAGCAGAAAATAAGGAGTAGAGGACCGATGGGCTACAATGCGACAGTCTAACACCACCGCGGCGGCCGGCGCGCGGGCGTCTTCATGGCCGAGGTGGACGGCGATGGCCGGATGCTGCGCGCCAACGCCCTCATCCGCACCGGCCTGGAAAGCACACCCCGCTACGACGAACATCTCCGCACGCGGCTGGGCGGCGAGTTGACGGTCATTCGGGATGGCTGCGCCGGCTACCGGCGCTGGCTGCTGGCCCGCTGTTAGGGCCCTGTCAAAGTCATGAAGTGGAGAGCAGAAGTGCCAATCTCCTCCCTCTGAGGCGTTGACCGTTGGTTGCCGTGCGCGCCTCGCTTGCACCTAGTCGGCGCCGTGTACGCCCAGCCGTACTCGGCAGGGCAAGCCGACAGGCTGCCGGGCGCAGCCCGGCACAGGGGAAACCGACGGCAACCGATCAGGAAGCCCGTATTGTAGGGGCGCAGCATGCTGCGCCCCTACATACCATGAACGCGTAGCCGTCGGATTTTATCCGATGGCGGACTTTGACACAGCCCTAGCCCGCTGTTGGTCTGACTTGACGCCTTCTCGCGGGTCATGTATGATATGCCCGCACTACAAGTTGATCATGGTCAACAGCAGGTTGGGGCTCCTCTACCATCGCCCAACACGGGGCTAACCTGTATGCGGTCAACGCTCGCTTTGGCACGCCACCCACGCCGACCACCGCCTACGAGGTAGTCAAGGTCTTCCGCAACTAACAAGCGTGCGCCCCCTTAGCCTGACAAAGAGCCCGGCCTTTCTAATGAGACCGGGCTTCCTCAATCACAGCGGAGGCGAGCAGATTTGAGCCTCGGGCGTGTGATCTCTATTCTTCTTGATGACGGAGTTGACTTCGCGTCCATTTAGCGCGACAATTTGCTCGTAGCCGTTGGCTTCTGGAGCAACGATAGACAGAGAGGAGAAGTCATGATGAATGATGCCCATGGGCGGATACACCCGGCATCCGCCGCCGGTCCTGGGCAACACCAACCGGCAGAGCGACCGGATGGACAGGCTGCCCTATCTCGCCGCGCCTTTCTTGGGATGGTCGGGGCTATGGCTGCCGGCGCCACTTTGGCCGGCTGTACCCCCAGACCCCGTGGCCGTGGCCCTCACGGTAGTGATACAGTGCAACTGGTCTATCAGGACTGGCGCACGGAATGGTTCCCGGGCATGGCCCAGCAGATGCTGGAGACGTTTCACGCTTCCCATCCCAACATCCACGTTTTCTATACGCCCGACCCGGACAACATAGAAGAGAAGATGTTCTCGGATTTTGAAGCCGGCACAGCGCCGGACGTCCTCGCCGGCTGCTGCGACTTCTTCCCGATCTGGGCGCAAAAGGGCTACCTCCTTGACCTGCGCCCCTACGTGGAGGCCGATCTTGACCGCACCGTGATTAACGATTGGGATAAGGCTCAATACCAGGCGTTCTTTACGCGCAACGGGGTGCAGTTCGCTTTGCCCAAGTATCATGGCGCTCTGGCGCTTTACTACAACAAGGACTTTTTTGACCAGTTTGATGTGGATTACCCGGACGGCAGTTGGAATCATGACGATTATCTGGAAGCAATGAAGCGACTGACCGCAGACCGTGATCGCGATGGGAAGATTGATCTGTGGGGGAGTATGGTTGACATCGCCTGGGAACGCATCCAAATGCACGTGAACGGCTGGGGCGGTCACTTTGTAGATCCTAAAGACCCCACGCGCAGCCTCATGGCGGAAACGGAGGCCTTGGCAGCCATGAGATGGATTCGCCAAAGGATGTGGGACGATCACGTGATGGCGAGTTTCTTGGACGTGCAGAACCTTGAGACCCGCCAGGCTTTCATCCAGCAGCGGCTCGCCATGGTGGAGGATGGTTCCTGGGCGCTGAAGGACATCCTTGAGCACGCCACGTTCCGGGTTGGTGTTGCTCCCTTTCCGGCCGGCCCGGCACGTAGGGTAACCCTGGCGACGACCGATGGCTTCGGCATCTATGCGGGCACCAAATACCCGGAGGCTGCCTGGGAACTCCTTAAATTCCTGGTTAGCCGGGACTATGGCCGCGCCATGGCTCGCACCCACTTGCTGCAACCAGCGCGCGCGTCGTTGGTGGACGAATGGGTGAGCCTCATCCGCAATGAGTATCCCGACAAGGCCAAAGACGTGAACATCGCCGCCTTCGCTGAGGGTCACATCCAGGGCTACTCTGTGACGGCGGAGGTTTTCGCGAATCAGGGAGAAGCCTGGCGACTGACCCGTGCGGCCTGGCAACAGATCTTCACCCTCGGACAGGTGCCTGTGGAGCACATGAGGGTCATCTCCGATCAGATTGAGCAGGCGCAACGCAAGACAGCCCGCCTGAGGAGGAGCCATGCGGCAGAAGGTTGACCGGCGCCGGTGGTTCGGCCAACTGATCCCCTGGCTGACCGTCGTGACGTTGGGTATCATGGCCGGGGTAGCCGCCTTTGCCTACATATCCTACCAACGGGCATCTACGGCACTCGTCATTGAACGCGACCGTCAGGTGGCCTTTCTTTCCGCAGCGCGCTTGACGAGTGAACTCTCCAAGTTCTCCGACGAGTTGTGGGTGCTGGCCCGTAAGAAAGATGTGTACGAGAGTTTTCTCGTGAACCAGCGCGCGGCCTTGCTTCAGGCTCGCCGTCGCCTGGTTGTTTTTGATGGCGGTGTCGTCCTCCTGGATAACTTCGGAAAGGTGCGAGGGGCTGAACCGGAGGTTTTTGGGATCTACGGCACCGACTGGTCGGGCAGCGATTTCTTTCGGGAACAGATTGCCTCAACCAGCGCGTTCTTCTCTAACATAGTGAATGGCCCGATTGATGGCTCACCCTCGGTGATTGTCAGCGTCCCGGTACAAAGTGAGAATGGTGAGTTCGTGGGTGTCTTGGCCGGCATCTTTCGTCTCGGTGAGCCCCAGGTTAGTTCGTTTTACGCCAGCATCGTTCGCCTGCGCTTCGGGCGTAGCGGAACCACCTACATTGTTGATGGCACAGGCAGAGTCCTCTACGATTCGAGTTACAAGGAAATAGGCGAGGCGTTCAACGTCCCCGGCCTCCCCGGTGTGGCACTGCGGGGTCACAACGGAGCCTTACGCACTCGCGATACCGCTGGTCACGAGATCCTCGCGGCTTATGCGCCAGTGCCGGGAACGGCCTGGACTCTAGTGATAGAGGAAGACTGGGCGGCGTTGACCAGTTCTACGCAGCCCTATTCTAGAATCTTGTTGGCCCTTATGGCATTGGGCATGATCCTCCCTGCCGTGAGTGTGGTTCTGGCGATACGTTACCAGGCCATAGAAACGCGCGAACGCTCGCGAGGAGAACAGGAGACCCACGCCGCAAGATCTCTCCTGCGCATGACCCTCCCCGATCAAGTGCCGATGTTGTTGGGGTGGAACGTGGCGGCTCATTACCAACCGGCAGACGCGGCGGGTGGCGACTTCTACGACTTCTTGATTTTATCAGATGGTCGCCTGATGCTGACGTTGGGAGAAGTTACCGACAAGGGGCTCTCGGCGGCGCATGTGGTGGCTACGACGCGGGCCGCCTTGCGGAGCGCCGCTGTACGCCTCCTCTCGCCCGCCGAGGCATTGGCAGATGGTAACAAAGTCCTCTGCCCAGAGGTGCCGCCGGACGTATCTCTCACCTGTCTATACGGTATCCTGGATCCTTCCGCCGGACGGCTGGAGTTCGCCGACGCGGGCTTTCAGGCTCCCACTACTTGCTGCAATGGCGAGGTAACCGACTTGCCGGTTTCGGGTATGCCCCTCGGCGCGAGATTTGAGACGCAATACGAGCAGAGGGAAGCGACCATCCATCCCGGAGAGTGTGTAGCCTTTTACAGCAGTGGGCTGCTCCAAACGCGCAACACCCAGGGGGAAACCTTCGGCCCGGGCCGCCTCAAAGCGATCTTGGGAGGGCATACAGGAGACGCGCAGCAGATTGTTGGGGCTGTATTATCAGCACTAGAGGAATTCACCGGCGGTAGAGCGGAACAAGAATACGACATCACGTTGGTGGTGCTGAAACGGGTCGCCGAGGATCGCCAGACGGACAGGGGTTAGGAGTGGCTGTCGGTTTTCAGCCAATGGCAGGTTTCCGTCCACGGCCACCCAGCCGGAGGAGAGGAAGTAGAAGATGAGAGTAGTGATGGGAAAGAACGTAGATATACTTGAACGAGTGAGTCGTGTCCTGACGTTGACGGTGTTCGTCATTGCATTTGTTCTCTCTCTGGTCGCCCCGGTTCTGGCAATCTCGTGGATCCGTATCCCCTTCCCCGGTTTTGTCATTGAGCAAACGCTGATCGTGAACGATAGAGGAGGCGTCGCGTGGAGTGGAAGGCTGGCGGGCCTGGCGGCTCCACAGCGCGTAACCCGTATTGCCGGGATCCCGGTGAGGACCTCCGCCGAATTCCGGGCTGCCCTCTCCACCCACGCGGTCGGCGAGCCGATCTCTGTGTTTGTTACCTTGCCTGATGGAACGGCGCGCCTCTATCGCTCCATCGTGTTGAGCGATTTTTCTGCCAAAGACATGGTGCAGTTGTTCTGGCTCCCTTATCTCGTTGGTTGGGCTTACCTGGCGATTGGGTTGTGGATCTACAGGCTACGAGGACACACCCGTCCCGGACGGGCCCTTGCTTTCTTCTGTGCCTGCACGACGGTTCTTTGTGTTCTTCTCTTTGACGTGTTGACGACGCACGTTGGCATGGTGCTCTGGTTAGCAGCAGTCTCTCAACTGGGGGGAGCGGTGATTAGCATGGCTCTGCGCTTCCCAGAAGAATGGAAGCCGGTAGAGCGTCGTCCGTGGATCCTCGGTGTTCCTTACCTCGTATCCACCGCGCTCATGGTCTGGAATGTGTTCGCTTTGTATGATACGACAAACCCCTGGGCTCTTCTGACGGCACGAGGGGCCAGTTACAGGTATGCTGCCTTTGCGTGCGCCGTGTTCTTGGGCACGATGTTCTACCGGGCGCGGATGAGTGAGTCGGCGGTTGTGAGGCAACAGGCCCGCCTGGTCTTGCTCGGCAGCGCCATTGCCTTTGTTCCGGTTGGCTCGTGGCTGGCTGCGCCGCTGTTCGGCATCCATACCGCGTTCAACAACGCCCTATTCCTCCCCGTCCTCTTCGTCTTCCCGATCTCTGTCGGCATCGCCATCCTTCGCTACCGGCTTCTGGAAGTTGACTTTATCATCAACCGCACCTTCGTCTATGGCACCCTCACCGCTATCCTGGCAGGTGTTTTTACCGTTTCCATTACGATCTCTCAGAAGTTGTTCGTTGCCATGACCGGCGAGAGAAGCGATGCCGCCATCGTGCTGACGACGCTCATCATCGTTTCTGTGTTCACACCTTTCAGAACGCGCGTGCAAAAGTTCTTTGACGTGCGGTTTAAGGAACTGCCGGACAGCACAAGGGCCCTGCGACATTTTGGCGACCAGGTGCGCTCCTTTATCCAGATGTACGAGGCTGAGGAACTATCGCGACGATTGCTGGAGGAGGCCGTGCAAAGTGTGGGGGCGAAATCTGGGGCGTTGAGTCTTGCCGAAGATGGCCGGCTCAAGACCATCCACACCTATGGGCATTGGAACGGGGAAGCCTGGCTCGCGGTTCCTATAGAGTGGGACGGCCAGCGGTATGGGCTCCTCTCGTTGGGGCCTTGCCGTGACCGTAGGCAATATACCCAGCAAGAGTACACGACGCTGAAACAGGTCGTCGGCCACGTCGCCCACGCGATCCACCTCACCAGGGAGCCCGGCAGCCTGCCAGCCTCCGAGCACGAGTCCGTAATTGGGCGGAGAGGGGCAGTAGCGCATACAACTTTGAGCATCAGAAGAGGGGGTATGCGGGGTGAGGCGCAGCGCACGCGAGAAACCGCACCTTAGATTCTCTGACCGACGTCGGGGCTATGGAACCGAAACGCGAAAAGGCCAGTCGTGCGATCAGCACCCTGGCCTGGCAGCAAAACAGGTGGACTTTATGGATGCGGAAGACGCGGTGCAAGGGTCCAGGCTCAACGACCGGCAGGCTGCGAGACCAGGCCGGCCGGCGTGGGGAGTGTCTGGGGCTGCAACGGCGTGTATTTCACAGGGCGATGACAGCGACGGCAGCGATGTAATCTCTGCTGGTAGGGGTACACGCAGAAGACGTCTTTCTCGTCCGCCCATTCAAACCAAACGTGGCTCGTGTCCGGGTCATGCCCCAACACGAGGCAGATAATGCCAAGTAACGTTCTCATTTTCCCGCTCCCTTCCGCGATATGATTCAAGCCAATCATCATGCTTCTCGGCTGGCGCTGCGCGCGAATACCTCTCGGATTATAATATCGGCACAATAGGCCCCGGTCAATAGCCCTTCTGTCTCATTAAAGACCAAATAAAGACGCATTTGTGCTGGTTCGCATTTAGACAAAGGTAACTCTCCCGACGGATAGTCGGGATCGAGCACTGCACCTTACCAATCGAGTTTCAGACGACCGATGGTGCTGTCAGCTGCTTTTTCACCACCGGGAAGCGGTGTTTC
>JADYZS010000106.1 GCA_020853075.1 Anaerolineae bacterium
ATCCGTGCCGCCAGGGAGCACCCCCTGGCGGCTAAGGTCTTTGCGGGAGACCGTGGCCGGCAATTTCAGGCACTCTTGGACGATCTGGGGCAGCTGCTTGATGCTCTTGAGCGGTTGCCGCTGACTTTCGCCCACGCCGATCTGAACACCGGGAACATGGTTGCCCCGCAGGGCTCCGACGAACAAACAGTGTTGTTGGACTGGCAATTTGGCGGCAGCCAGGTCATCGGCTACGACGTGAGCACTGTCGTTGGCTGTTGCGCCGTCTATGAAGGGCCTGTCTATGGACAGGCTAACGAGGTCACCGGGCCGACCATCAATGCCTATCTGGAGGGAATCCGGCGGTCAGGATGGCCGGGGGATGAGCGGTTGGTACGTTTTGGGTGCTTGGGGGCCGTGACCGTGCGAGTTACCTTAGTAATTCCCGACCTCGTGCTCCGTGCCATTCAACACATCCGCGACCCGGAACGCCTGGCGACGAGGATGAACTATCTTTCGGAGTCCCTGGCGTATCTGCTGACCTTGACGAAAGAAACGAGGGAGTTGGCCTCGTTAGGAGTATAACAATGTTTCGCAAATTGTTTCTCGCTCTGGCGGTCATCGCCCTGGCGCTGCTGCCGGGGACGGCAGCAGCGGCGAAGAGTTACAGCGCCGACCGCTTTGACGTTGACATAACGATAAGGGGCGACGGCGCGCTCCTTATCACCGAGACGGTCGTCTTCCGCTTCGTGGGCGGGCCCTTCACCTTCGTCTTCCGCGAGTTGGAAACCGACAATACCGACGGCGCCACCGATATTGAGGCGAGCATGGACGGCGTGCCCCTGCCGCCGGGGAAGGGCGCGGGGCAGGTGGAGGTCAAGGGGCGCGACCCGGTCAAGGTGACGTGGCATTTCGCCCCCGTGTCGGATGCCGCGCATACCTTCGTCCTGAAGTACCGACTCCTGGGCGCGATCCGGCAGGAGCAGGACGCCGATGCTCTCTTTCACAATGCCCTCCCTACCGACTACGACTACCGGATCGCCTCTAGCACGGTGAGGATCACCTGGCCGGGCGACGTGAACCTCATCGCCCCGGCTGAGGTGCGACGGGGGAGCGCCGAGATCGCAACGGGCAACCGGCAAGTCACCTTCGTGGCTCGTGACCTGAGATCCGATTCGCCGCTCCTGGTCTCTCTCCGCTTCCCGCGCGGAAGCCTGATTGATGCGCCGCCGGCGTGGCAGACTCGCCAGGCGGAGACCAACGCGTCGCTTCCTCTCTACATCGGCCTGACCGTGGCCGTGACCCTGTTGGGAGGCGTGGCCCTGTTCTTCTTCTACCTGCGGGCCGACCGCCGCGCCGTACCCGTGACATCCACTGGCTTCCTCCGCCCCACCGCGCCGCCCGGCGATTTCCCACCGGCTCTCGCCAGCGCGCTCACCCAGTCCGGCGCGAGCCCCGGCTGGCCCGGCGCCCTCGCCACCCTCCTGGACCTGGGCCGCCGCGGGGTGATCACCATAGAGGAGTCGCCGGAGCGCAAGTGGTATCGCCAGCGCGACTTCATTATCCGTTTGCAATCGCGGCCCTCCGGCCTGCGCCCTCACGAAGAGGGCTTGCTGGCGCTCCTCTTTCAGACGAAGAAGGGGCCGCGCGCCAGCGTCAAGGTATCCGAATTGAGCGGCAGCCTCTCCTCCGGCTTGAAGAAGTTCTCCGAGCCGCTGAAAGAGGAGATGAGAAGGGCCGGACTTTTGAGCGCGGAACGGCAGCGGGTGAAGAACCAACTGGTGGTGATGGGAGTACTCCTGCTGGTATTCGGTTTCGTGGGGATGATGGCGCTGGCGCTGATCGGCGCCGGGTTGGCCGTCCTGGCGAGTCTCGGCCTGGATTTTGTGGGCGCCGCCGCGCTCATCGCGTCTGCGACCTTCTCGCCTTTGTCGGATGAGGGCGCGCAGGAGGCCGCGCGCTGGCAGGGGTTCAAACTCTATTTGCAGGAGGTGCTGCGGGGCCGCGCGGCGATGAGCGCGACCCTGTTAGAGCAGTATCTTCCCTATGCCGCGGGCTTCGGGTTGGCCGAGAAGTGGGCCAAACTGTTCAGCAAGCAGAGCGGCGCGGAGATCCCGGCCTGGTTCCATTCCCTGGCAGCCACCAACGCGGAAGGGATGGCGGCCTTCGTAGCGGTGATGGCGGCCACCAGTTCGGCGGGGAGCAGCGCCGGAGGAGCCGGTGCAGCCGGGGCCTCCGGCGGCGGCAGCAGCGGCGCAGGGTAGAGCCCGTCTTCGGAACCTCTCTCCCCCTATCCCGTGGGCGGCTCGCCGTACAGGATAGGGGGAGAGATCATGGGCCGCGGCCCTCATAAGGCCAGGAACTCCAGGTAGTTCTTGCGGTTGACCAACGTGCTCTCGCTGTTGGGGTAGGCCCTGGTGAAAGCGGACGGCACCTGCCACTTCTCAGCACCCCATTTGCACTCAAAGCCTACGAGCCGCCCCTCCACCTCTTCCAGATAATCCACCTACCGGCTGAATGGCACGAGCATATTTCGTCACGAGATTCATCCTTAATTGGGTGATGCTACTCACCTAATTTATACCGTTTAGGAGATTTGTCAAAGGTCTGCCGGCAGCAGGCGGCTGATTCGCTATCCCTATTGACAGCGTATTGGTTTTCATCTATAATGATTAAGGGTATGGTGAATATAGGAGCGGTCACATACCGGACGTACGACACATTGCTCCTACTCCTGAACAGGTGCTGAAACCTCCTCCTCCTCTCCTGCCAACAAGCACCCCTCGCAGTTAATAAGGAGCCGGACCATGAGCCCTTTTGATGTCGCTGCGGTCAGCCAAATCCCGCAGGCCGAGTGCGAAGCCCTGGTCGCGCTCTACAACCGCACTAACGGCCCCGGCTGGAAACGCAACACGGGCTGGCTGACCAGCCCCTGGCCGTCTGATTGGTATGGCGTGGAGTGCCGTTGGTGCGGAGAAAAGGTCAGCACTGTGGTATCGCTCGACCTGAGCCGGAATGGCTTGAGCGGGAGCATACCGCCCGAATTGGGTAACCTCGGTAGCTTGGAGCGCCTGGACCTGTGGGGCAACCAACTGAGCGGCAGTATCCCGCCCGCACTGGGCAACCTCGCTAACTTGCGGGTACTCAACCTGGGTCACAACCAGTTGAGCGGCAACGTCCCGCCCGAACTGGGCTACCTCGGCTATTTGGAGCGACTTGACCTCTCTGACAATCAGTTGAGCGGCAGTATACCACCGCAACTGGGCAGCCTGACTCACCTGGCCTCGCTCTTCCTGCACAAGAACCGGCTCAGTGGGGCAATCCCGCCCCAATTAAGCAACCTCCGCAACTTGCAGATACTCAACCTGACCGGCAACCGGTTGAGCGGGACTATCCCACACACCTTAGGCAACCTCAGTAAGTTAGAGATGCTCATCTTCACAGCCAACCATCTGAGTGGTAACATCCCCTCTCAACTGGGCAGCCTCGGTAACGTGCAGTTTCTCAACCTGGACTGGAACGACCTGAGCGGCAGCATCCCAGCCTCGTTGCACTCTCTCACTCACCTGCAAGAACTTTTACTAGGCGCGAACCATCTGAGCGGCAGCATCCCGGCCTGGTTGGGCAACCTGAGCAAAATGCAGGGTCTCTGGCTGGGTGGTAACCAACTGACCGGCGGCATCCCGGCCACCTTGGGCAACCTCACCAACTTGAAGCTGCTTGGTCTGGAAAACAACCAACTGAGTGGCGGTGTCCCGGCGGAACTGGGCAACCTCACCAACCTGCGGAGACTTTTCCTGTTTCAAAACTCCTTGAGCGGCGAATTGCCCCAGGGCCTGACCAAACTTCGCTTGACTGACTTCTACTACTCGTACACCGGCCTGTGCGAGCCGGCCAATGGCGGCTTCCAGGACTGGCTGGCGCGCATCCCCAACTTGGGGAGAACGGACAGCATCTGCCAGGTGGTTTCACGCCCATAGTCAACGCCACCCATTGGGACTCACGAACCGATAGCGTATCAGCGTCGCAGCCAAAGACGGCAAGCCCCATTCGCATCATGTCCATTCTCATAATGTTTAAGGGGAGACAGAGACTATGAAGAAAGGGCTGACGAGACGAGACCTCCTGAAGGTGTCGGTAGGGGCTGTAGGGGGCGGGATCGCGGCCACCTACGGCCAGGCCGCGCTCCACACGCAAACCCCGGAAGCGACCCCAACACCCGTGCCCACCCAGGCGGTGGAAACGAAATCCCAGGCCGGCCTCTACGCCGGGGCCGCGCTGGAGGGGAAGACGGGCAGGCTATGGGGACTTGAGTTTGATCCCCACCTAGAGACCTACCGCCGCCTCGCCATACTGTTCCAGCGGAAGACGGGCGCTGCCCTCAACGTGGAGCCGCAGCCGAATCACGCCTTTGAGTTTAGGCTGGTCGCGGCCCAGGCTGCCGGCACGCAGCCCGACCTGGCCTGCATCATGGGCAAGCACTGCGTGCCCCTCTACATGCGGGGAGCGCTGTTGCCGTTGGGGTACTCTCTCTACAAGGAGATGAAAATCAAGCCCGAAGAGGTCTTCTTTGAGGATGCCGTTCTTTCCTACTCCTGGAAAGATGAGATCTACGGCGTTCCGGTGGAAGCGGGCGGCCTGGGGAATGTGGTCAACGTCCCGGTGGATGACGTCAGGAGCCTGGGCCTGGCCCACCAGTATCCTCCCAGCGATGGCCGGGTTTGGTTCCAGGACTACCCGGAGATGTTTGCCCTGGCCAGGGCCCTGCAACATGAAGAGCACGGCGAGGTTGTGCGCTGGGGGCTGAGCAGCAAGGGATTTGACTCTTCGTCCTATATCGGCATCCTCCGCTCGCTTCTGGCGGAGAGGGGGACCGACTGGTGGGATCTTGCCAACGCGAAGTTCAACGTGGATACAGAAGAGGGCGTCCAGGCGATGAAGTGGTTCGTAGAGGACCCGGTCA
>JADYZS010000107.1 GCA_020853075.1 Anaerolineae bacterium
AATACCCACTTTGTTAACCGTAGCCCGTCTGGAGGCGCGCAAAGGCGTGCAGGAGGCACTACGCGCCCTAGCACTGGTACAGCGCGCACTCCCCGAGGCACGGCTCGTCGTCGTGGGCGATGGGCCCTATCGTCGGGAACTGGAACGGCTGCGCGACGTGCTGGGCCTGCGCGACAGCGTTCACTTCGCGGGCCCGGTCTCCGATGAGGAACTGGCAGCCGCCTACCGCGCGGCATCGCTCTTCGTCTTTACGCCGGCTCCGAGGGCAGAACAAGGCGAGCGGGAAGGATTCGGCATGGTCTGCGTGGAGGCCAACGCCTGCGGCTGCCCTGTTGTCGCCTGGGCCTCTGCCGACCAGGGAACGGGCGGCGTCGCCGAGGCGGTGTTAGATGGCGAAACGGGAGCGTTGGTTCCCCACGGCGATTTGCCCGGCCTCGCCGCTGCCATCGTCCGTCTTTTGCGCGACCCGGCTGAAGCGACGCGGCTGGGGGAAAAAGGGCAACGGTGGGCGGGAAACCTCGTGCGCGAAGCGCGAGCAACCCTGTCAGAAGGCGGGGTGACCCTACCGGCGAACCCCAACCTGACACCTGCACCGATGCCAGTGGGAGGGGAGAGATGAATCTGCACGCCGCACCCATAGGAAAACGCGGAGAGAGCAGGGGCGTCCAACTGAATGTCGCTTCGGGGGTAGGATTCGCCATCGTAGAGGCTGCGGGCCTGGTGCTGGCCGTCCTTCTCCCTTCGTTCTTTAATGCCCGTTCTACCTTCAGTTTTGAACCCGATAGGATGGCTCTCCTGCGTATGCTGGCCGTTGTCCTGGCCGTCGCCGGGTTCCTCGCCATCCCTATCCGGCGACCTCGCCTGACGCCGTTACGCCTGGCCGTCATCGGCTGGGTAGCGGTACAAGGGATCGCGACGTTGGCCTCCGTGGACGTGGGCCGCAGTTTTTGGGGGAGTGAGGAGCGGGCCGGAGGTTTCCTGACATCCGTGGCCTGGGCCTTGCTCGCTCTCAGTCTCTCCTCGGTTCTTTCCGATGGAGGGGTTCGCCGTCTCGCGGTGGCGGTCTCCCTGGGGAGCGTGCCGGTCACCCTGTACGCGTTGGCCCAGGAAGTTGGCTGGGACCCAGTGCGAATCGCCGTCGCGCCCGCGCAGCCTCCGCCTGCCATCACCTCTACTCTGGGCAATCCCATCTTCCTAGGCGGCTACCTGGCGATGGTGATTCCTTTGACTGCTTGGCTGGCCTGGAGTGAGCAGCGGAAGGCGGCTCCCATCGCCCTTGCCGTGATGCAAGGGGTGGCGTTGGTCGCTACCGAAGCGCGGGGGCCGTGGTTGGGGCTGGCCGCGGGCGGCGTGACGGCTGCTCTCCTTATCGGCCTGGCAACCGCGCGGCGACGTTGGCTCGTGGCATCGCTGGCCGCGCTCGCGCTGGGGATCGTGCTCTTGCTGGCCCCCGGCCTGGCCCTCCGCTCTGAAACAATGGATAGCCTGCGACGCATCCCTTACGCGGGGCGACTGGTGGGCCTCTGGACGAGCACAACCGCTGCCCAACGGCTTCTCATTTGGGAGGGCGCGGCCCGGCTGGTGGGGTCTGACCCGCTGCGCGTGCTCTTGGGCCGGGGGCCGGAAACGTTACCCCTGGCCTACACGCGTTACTACCCACCGCGCCTGGCCGAGTACGAGGCCGATGGCAACGTCCGTCTCCCCGATCGCGCGCACAATCTGGCCTGGGATACGCTGGCGGAAAGTGGCCTCCTGGGCTTCGCGGCTACCCTCGCCCTTTGGGGCGTGGCGCTGAGGATAGGATTGCAACGTCTGGGATGGCGACGACCAGGAGAATGGCTTGTCCCTCTGTTGGCAGCAGGGGTATTAGGCATCGCCTGTGCAGGTCTGGCGTATGCCCGGGGGCGGAACACGGGCGCGATAGGCTTGGGCCTCGGCCTGGGGCTATGGGGCGGGGCGATAGTCGGGCTGGGCGCATCGGGGCTGAGAAGGCACGGTCCTTCTTCTCCTCTCTCCCACGAGCAAGGTCTGATCATCGCGCTCCTGGCTGCCCTGGCCGAGCATTTCGTGTATTTGCAGGTTGTCTTCGTGACCGCGGCCACCGGCAGCCTCTTCTGGCTTTGCCTGGCGATGCTGGCCGCGGCGACTGCGATTTATGAGGAACCGATTTCACGAGTAGGATCTCCCCTCACCCCTGGCCCCTCTCCCGCAAGCGGGAGAGGGGAGTCGGCCACAACCCTCTCCCCTCCGGGGAGAGGGAAGGGTGAGGGGCGATTCCACTCTCGCAATAGGCCTCTCGCTGAAATGCCTACCCTTGCCAGGAAGGTGAGGACGAAACAGAGTGTACTGCTTCCCACTTCCCAGACCTGGCTTCCGGCCCTCGCGGGTCTTGCCCTCTTTGCCTTTGCCTTCGGCCTCACCAGCAGCGCGGGTCTGGCGGCGTTGCCTCTGGTTGCCGTCGTCTGGGCCGCGCAGGCTCTCTGGGTCTGGGGGCTGTCTGGCCGCCTGGACGTCGCCCTCTGGGGGGTGGCCGCGCTCCTGCCGGTTGCGTTGGTTCTCCTGGTGACCTGGCTGGCAGATGCCGTAGCCTGGGGAAGCCTCGCGGGCCTCTTCCTGTTCTACCTGGCAGGGTTGGTCGGTCTGGGGAGCGTGGCGTGGTTGACCGGCCCTCATCCATCCCCCTCATCCCCGGCCCCTCTCCCGCAAGCGGGAGAGGGGAGTCGGCCCAAACCCTCTCCCCTCCGGGGAGAGGGTAGGGTGAGGGGCGATGATGCTCCGGCGGTTGGCTCTCTATCGGAATACCTACCCCTGTCAGAGAGGGGGAGGGGGGAAGGTGAGGGCCTTCCTTCCCCTACCTACCTCCTGACCCTCCGGCGCGCGGGCATCCTGGCGGGTGGGCTTCTCGCCCTCTTCCTCATATTGCGTCCGGCTACTGCCGACGTGCTCCACAAGTCGGGCCTCCTCATCGCTACAGGCGGCGACCTGCCTGCGGGGATCGCCTGGGTGACGCGTGCGTCCGCCTGGAACTCCCGCAGCGACGCCTTTCGCTACAGCCGCGCCCGCCTCCTGATGTTCCAGGCAGGGGAACCCGGCCTTTCTCAAGCCGAGGTGCAGGCGCGCTGGGCCGCGGGGGCAGAGGCATTAGAGGCGGGCTGGCGGGCTCACCCCCGAGTTGCCGCCTATGCAGGCTGGCTGGCGGAATACCATCTGGTTTGGTCAGAGGAGTACGAGCCCGACGCGCATCTTGCTGCTGCCGAGGGCTTCTACCGGCAGGGGCTGGAGATATTTCCTGATAACGTGGAGTGGCGGACGCGTCTGGGGGATATTTTGCGCCGTGGTGGGCAGTACATACCCGCCCAAACCGTCCTTATGGGCACGCTGGCGCGCGCGCCTCGCTATTACCCGACCTATCTTGGCCTGGGCGATCTTCTCAAAGAGCAGGGGGAGACAGACAGCGCAGAGAAGACGTATCGCCAGGCGATCTCTGTCGCGCCGTGGGCCCCGGAAACGTACCTGGGGCTGGCGGAAATGTTGGCAACAGAGGGACGACGAGACGAGGCATTAGCCGTGGCACGCGCCGCGCTACGCCTGGCTGTGGGGCATCCGGCGCAGCGCGCGGTTGAGGAATTAATCGCCACTTTGGAGGGGGGCGATGGCCGCTAGTCCCGCCCCGCCGGACGACCCTTCACCTTTCGTCACCGTCATTGTACCAGTCTATAATGAGGCGGCGCACCTGGCCGATTGTCTGGCCTCGCTGCTGGCCCAGGACTACCCACCTCCCCGCATGGAAATCCTCGTGGCCGACGGTGGCTCTACCGATGGCTCGCAGGCTATCGTAGAGGGATTTGCCCGCCGTGATCCGCGCGTCCGTCTCCTGATGAATCCCCGTCGCATCGCTGCTGCCGGTCTCAACCTGGGATTGCGAGCCGCGCGCGGCGACGTCATCGCGCGGGCCGACGGCCATGCCGTCCTCGCGCCCGACTATTTGCGTCGCTGCGTGGATGCACTGCGCCCGGCAGACGTCGCCGGTGTGGGCGGGCCATTGCGGGGCGTCGGACAGGGGCCGGTAGGCCGGGCGGTGGCGCTGGCCCTCGCTTCCCCCTTCGGCGCGGGAGATTCGGCCTATCACCTGGCCCAGAGCGGCAGGCCGCGCGAGGCCGATACCGTCTATTTGGGAGCATACACCCGCGCCTGGTTAGAGCGGGTGGGCGGCTACAACGAGAAACTGGCCGCCAACGAAGATTACGAGTTGAACTTCCGCCTGCGGCGTGCAGGTGGTCGCATCCTCTTAGTGCCGGAAATCTCCTCGCAGACGCGCGTCCGGGAGACGCTGGGTGCGCTCGCGCGCCAGTACGCAGGCTACGGCTTCTGGAAGGCACAGATGCTGCGGCGGCATCCGGCCAGCCTGCGCGTCCGTCAGGCTGTGCCGCCCCTTTGGGTCGCCGTGCTGGCGTTGGGCGCGTTGGGTTCGTTCTGGAGCAGGACGTTGCTGCTGGCCTGGGTCGCGCTGATGGTCGTTTACCTCGGAGCGACCTTAGCAGCGGTGGTGGCTGTGTTCAGTTCATCCACCCTTCACCCCCGTCCTGTACGGCGAGTACGCCCACAGGACTTGCCCCTCCCCCCTGGGGGGAGAGGGGGGCTGCTGGCTCCCTCGCCCCGCGGGGGAGAGGGCTGGGGAAGTCTCGCGTACGCAGGTACTCCGTCCCCTTGCGGGATACTCGCCGTGCGGGGTGAGGGAAAAACCTCTCTGCGCCACCTCCTGCTTCTGCCGCTGGTCTTCTGGACGATGCACCTTGCCTGGGGAGGAGGGTTTTGGATGGGGATTCTACGCCGCCCGGCTTTCGCTTTGATGTTCGCGCTGGCCCTCACTCTCCCCCCATCCCGTATGGCGAGTATCCCGCAAGGGGACGGTCGGCCGTTCGCCCTGGCCGTGACCAGCCGACCAGGGCACGGCACAGGGTACTCCACCCTGGGAGGGCGGAGCCCGACACAGGGAGTACCTGCGCCCACGGGACTTTCCCCCTCTCTCTCCCGAACACAGGAGAGAGAGGGGGTGAAGGGGGCGGATGCGGGCGACTGGACTTACGTCACCGCCGACCAGGGCTTGCCGTCCAGTTCCGCGCTGTCCCTTGTGGCCGGCCCGGCGGGCGGATTCTGGGTCGGCACGGCGGCAGGTCTGGCCTACCGCTCCCCTGGCGGCGACTGGCAGGCCTACACCACAGCCGATGGCCTCGCCGGGGATTCCGTGACCGCCCTCGCGATGGACGGCGCAGGGCGGTTGTGGATTGCCACAACCAACGGCGTGAGCGTCCTGGACGATGGCAGCACGCCGTTGCACAAAGGGGATGACGCCTGGGCCAGATTCCGCGCAGCAGATGGCCTTCCGGCGGGGCCGGTCACCGATGTCGCCATCGGCGGTAGCGATCTTGTCTGGTTTGCCACGCGTGACGGCGGCGCGACGGCGATGACGGGCGCAGCAACGCCTTTCAATAAGGTGGACGATATCTGGACGACCTTCACAACTGCCGAGGGGCTACCGGCCAACCAGGTCAACAACCTGCTTCTGGACGGTGTGGGGCGCGTCTGGATGGCGATAGGAACGGAAACGGGCACGGGCGGCCTCCTGGCGCTCAACGTCAACGGCACGCCCCACAATAAAGCCGACGACCAGCGCGTCGTCTTTACCTCGTTTGACTCGTTTAGCGGATTGCCTGTCAACGTCGTCCTCACGGTGGCGCGGGATGCGAACGGTCGCATCTGGACGGGGACGGCGGCGGGCGCAGCCGTGCTGGATTACGGCACGTCCCCCTTCGCCAAGGGCGACGACCGCTGGCAGAACTTCGGCGTGGGCGATGGACTGCCGGACGACCAGATCACGAGTATCGCTTTCGGCGGGGATGGGACGCGCTGGTTCGGCACGCGGCGCGGCGGCGCTGCCGTCCTCTCCGATGGCGGCACACCCTTCGGCAAATCCGACGATAGATGGACCTCCTTCACCACGGCGGACGGCCTGGCTGCCCTGGAAGTGCGGCAGGTATTAGCCACCGGCCCCCAGGGTCTGCGCTGGTTCGCCACCGCCGCCGGCCTCAGCAGCCTGGACGACCGCGGCTCGCCCCACGACAAAGCAGGCGACCTTTGGCGAACGGTGACGGCGGATGACTGCCTCGCCTCTAACGCGCTCCTCTCGGTCTTGCCGGGCGACTCGGTCTGGTTTGGCACGGAGTTCGCCGGTGCGAGCCTTCTCGTGCGCGAGGCCACTTCTCAGGGCTTCCGGGAACTGGGCTGGCTGCATTTTACGGCGCGCGAGGGCCTGGCGTCGGATACCGTTTTCGGCATGGCCGCCGACCCCACAGGGACCTGGTGGCTCGGCACCGATGGCGGCGCGACGGCCGTTTCTCTAAACGGCGCGCCTTTGTGCAAAGCCTGCTACACCTTGACCAGGTTCACCACGGCGGACGGGCTGGCCGCTAACACGGTGCGCGGGGTGCAGGTGGATGCACAGGGGAACGTCTGGTTCGCTGCGGGGGGCTTTTTCGGCGGCGGCCTCAGCGTGCTGGACGATGGCGGCACGCCCCACAACAAGACGGACGACACCTGGCAGACGTTTGGCCTGAGCGATGGCCTGGCCTCTGGCAACGTGCGCGGGCTGGTGCTGCATGGCGGTTTGGTCTGGGTGGCGACCTCGGCGGGCGTCAGCCTTCTTGACCCGCACGGCACGCCCTTCCACAAGTCCGACGACCGCTGGATCACCTTTCGCGCCGGCGACGGCCTCGCGGGCGACGCAGTGCGCGCCATCGCCATAGACGGCGCCGGCCGCGCCTGGTTCGCCACCGATTTCAACGGGGCCAGCGTCCTGGATACCAACGGTACGCCCTTTGACAAGTCGGATGACCGCTGGCAAAGTTATCGCCTGGCCGATGGGCTGGCGTCGGATTTCCTATATGCTGTGACGATAGATGCCGGAGGGCGCGTCTGGTTTGGCACGGACGGCGCGGGTCTCAGCATCCTGGATACCAACGACACGCCCCTTGACAAAACCGATGACCGCTGGGAGACCTGGACGGACGCGGAGGGGTTGCCGGGCCGTAATCTGCGGGCGCTGGTCTGGGCGAGCGAAGGGCTGTGGGTTGCCACGTATGGGAGCGGCGCGGGGCTCTTCATACCTGCTGCACGACGGCAATATGTACCTCTCCTACTCGTACTTCAGCGCGCGCAGGGGGTCTAACGCGGTGGCGCGCAGCGCGGGATAGACGCCGCTGACGAGGCCGACACCCGTCGCGAAGACGACAGCGAAGGGAAGAAGCCACAACGGAGTATGAAGAATATCGCCGCTTACACCACCCGGCCCAGGGGGGATGATAGGCCCGACTCCGGGCGACGAATTACCCAGCGCGCTGGCGGCGAAGAGGTTGATGACGACACCGGCACCGAGGCCGAAAAGGACGCCGATCACCCCGCCCAAGAAGCCGATAGAACCCGCCTCGCCCAAAAAGATGCTCATCACGTCGCGGTTGGTCGCGCCCACTGCCTTCATCAGCCCGATCTCTTTGGTGCGCTCGTAGATCGCCATGGTCAGCGTGTTGGCGATGCCCACCGCCGCGACCAGGAGCGCGATCCCACCGATGCCGCCCAGGATGGCCTGCAGCACCCGGAAGAAGGAATTGATCCCTTGCACTGCGTCCTGCAAGGAATAGGCGTCAAAGCCCATCTCCCGGATCTTCTGCTGCACCGCCGGAACCTGGCGGGATGAGGCCGTCTTGACCACAACCTGGTTGTAGCCATCCTTCTTGGGGTCAAAGCGGCGGCCCTGGATGTAGTCGTTGAGCGCGATCACGTCTTTCAGGGACATGAAGATCTGGTAGTCGCTCTCGCCCTGGGGTG
>JADYZS010000108.1 GCA_020853075.1 Anaerolineae bacterium
CGGCTGGCGATGGAGGCCGCCCGCGAACTGAATACGGTCATCTTTGATAAGACGGGGACCCTGACCAAAGGCGAGTTCGGCGTCGTCGGCATGGCCTCTGTCAACGGTTGGGGTGAAGGACAGGCCCTGGCGCTGGCTGCCGCCGTGGAAGGCGATTCGGAGCACACCATCGCGCGGGGCGTCCGCCGCACCGCCGCAGAGCGCAAATTGGTCTTGCCCCAGGTGACCGGCTTTGAGGCTATCAAAGGCCGGGGCGTGCGGGCGACCCACGATGGGCACACGGTGTACGTAGGTGGGCCGCGCCTGCTGGAACAACTGGCGTCGGGCCTGCCGGAGACGCTGGCCGATTTCACGCAGCAAGCCGGTGGCAAAGGCCAGAGCGTAGTCTATCTGGTGGAGGATGATAGAGTCGTGGCAGCCTTCGCTCTGGCCGACGTGGTCCGCGAGGAGAGCAAAAAAGCGGTAGAACACCTGCACAAGATGGGCGTGGAAGTGGCGATGCTGACCGGCGACAGCGAAGCGGTGGCGAAAGCGGTGGCCGAGGAATTGGGCATAGATCGCTACTTCGCCGAGGTGCTGCCGGAACACAAAGACCAAAAGGTGATGGAACTGCAAAAACTAGGCAAGAAGGTAGCAATGGTGGGCGACGGCGTCAACGATGCACCCGCGCTCACCCGTGCCGACGTGGGCATCGCCGTCGGCAGCGGCACCGACGTGGCGGTGGAATCGGCGGGCATCATCCTGGTGAAAAGCAACCCGCTGGACGTGGTGAAGATCATCCGCCTGAGCCGGGCCAGTTATCGCAAGATGATCCAGAACCTCCTTTGGGCCACCGGCTACAACGTTGTTGCCCTCCCCCTGGCCGCGGGCATCCTGGCTCCCATCGGCATCCTCCTCTCGCCGGCGTTGGGTGCTCTCTTCATGTCGGTCAGCACGGTCATCGTCGCCATCAACGCCCAATTGTTGCGCCGGGCAGAGGTGGGAGCATAGGCTGATAGCGCGGCCAGCGGTTAGAAGCCGGCAGCAACCGGCCGGGAAGCCCGTATGTAGAGGCGCGGCATGTCGGCCTCGCCACATTTCTTTGACACCCTCGCGCAATTCTGCTATACTCTCGCGCGTTCGCCACATCACAATCTGAGTTCGCGTTGCTGGGGACGGTGGCCGTCCCCAGCAACGCGTCAGGACTCTGGCTATTTGTTAAGGAGGGAGTTTGGCTACTATAAAAGGTAATGGCGGCATCGCCCCCCACGGCGGCACCCTGGTGGATCGCGCCCTGCGCGGCGTCTTGCGCGAGGCTGCCCTGGAACGGGCCGCGAGCCTGCCCCGCGTGACGCTCAACCCCGTCTCTATCTCCGATATGGAACTGGTCGCCGTCGGCGCGTTCAGCCCCCTCACCGGCTTCATGGGTCGCGCTGCCTACGAGAGCGTGCTGGACAACATGCGCCTGCCCAACGGTCTGGCCTGGACCATCCCTATCACCCTGCCGGTCCCGGCGGAAGTCGCCGCGTCGCTGAAAGAGGGCGCGGAACTCGCCTTGTGCGAGCCGGGCGGCCTCATCATGGGCATCATGGAACTGGCCGAGAAGTACGAGTACAACAAAGAGCGGGAAGCGGAGAAGGTCTATCGCACGACGGAGATAAAGCATCCCGGCGTGGCGCGCCTCTACGGCCAGGGCGAGGTCTATCTCGCGGGCGACATCCACCTGCTGAATCGCCCGTCCCACATTGAGTTCCCCGAATTTCGCCACGACCCCGCGCAATCGCGGCGGATGTTCGCCGCGCGCGGCTGGCGGCGCACCGTCGCCTTTCAGACCCGCAACCCCATCCACCGCGCGCACGAGTACATCCAGAAAACCGCGCTGGAGGTGGTGGACGGCCTCTTCCTGCACCCCTTGGTGGGCGAGACGAAGGCCGACGACATCCCTGCCGACGTGCGCATGGCTTCCTACCAGTCGCTCCTGCGCGACTACTATCCGCCGGAGCGGGTCATCCTGGGCGTCTATCCCGCGGCCATGCGCTACGCCGGCCCGCGCGAAGCGATCTTCCACTCCATTGCCCGCCTCAACTACGGCTGCACCCACTTCATCGTCGGGCGCGACCACGCGGGCGTCGGCAAATACTACGGCCCCTTTGATGCCCACTACCTCTTTGATGAATTCACACCAGCAGAACTCGCCATCACGCCCCTCTTCTTTGACGCCACATTCTATTGCCGCAAGTGCGGCGGCATCGTCAGCGCCAAGACCTGCCCCCATCCCGAATCGGATCACGTCATCCTCAGCGGCACGCAGGTGCGGCAGATGCTGGAGCGGGGCGAGGCGCTCCCGCCGGAGTTCACGCGGCCCCAAGTCAGCCGCGTGCTGATGGAAGGGTTGCGCGCGAAGCGGGAGGCTGCCGGGCAGGCATCCCCGCCGACCCCCGCGCCATCCTCGGCCCGCCCGCGCAAGGTCTTCATCGTTGGGCTGGACTGCGCGACGCCGGAACTGGTCTTTGACCGCTACCGGGCTGACCTGCCGAATCTCTCGCGTCTGATGGCAACGGGCGCGTGGGGCAAACTGGAGAGTTGCCACCCGCCCATCACCGTTCCCGCCTGGGCCTCTATGATGAGCAGCAAAGACCCCGGCCAGATGGGGTTCTACGGTTTCCGCAACCGGGCCGATTATTCCTACGACCGCATGACCATCGCCAATGCCAAAGCGGTCACGGTGGACCGGGTGTGGGATATCCTTTCGTTCGCGGGGAAGCAGGTAGCCGTCGTCGGCGTGCCGCAGACCTACCCACCCCGCGCCGTCAACGGGGTCATGGTCGGCTGCTTCCTCACGCCAAGCGTAGAGAGCCCCTACACCTATCCCCTCGCCGTCAAAGACGAGATCGCCAACCTGGTGGGCGAGTACCCGGTGGACGTGTCCGCCTTCCGCACCGAGGACAAGGACGACCTCCTGCGCCAGATCTACGAGATGACCGAGAAGCATTTCCAGGTCGTGAAGCACCTGATGCAGACGCGGCCCTGGGACTTCTTTATGTTTGTGGAGATGGGGGTTGACCGCATCCATCACGGCTTCTGGAAATACATGGATGCGACGCATCCCAAGCACGAGCCGGGCAACCGCTACCAGAACGCCATCCACGACTATTACCAATATATAGATCGGGAGATCGGCGAACTCCTGGGGATGCTGGACGACGACACGGTGACCCTGGTCATCTCGGATCACGGCGCGAAGAAGATGGACGGCGGCATCTGCCTCAACGAGTGGCTGATTCAAGAAGGATACCTGGCGTTGAAGGAGCGGCCCAACGGCGTCGTGCCTCTGGAAAAGTGCGAGATAGACTGGAGCCGCACGCGTGCCTGGGGCGCGGGCGGCTACTATGGCCGCCTCTTCATGAACGTTGCAGGCCGCGAGCCGCAGGGCATCATCCCGCCGTCGGAATACGAGGCGGTGCGCTCGGAACTGATGGCGAAGTTGGCGGCCATCACCGACGAGTCAGGGCGCGCCATCGGCACGAGGGCTCTGCGCCCGCAGGACATCTACAAAGAGATTCGCGGCATCCCGCCCGATCTCATCGTCTATTTCGGCGACCTCTACTGGCGAGCCATCGGCACGGTGGGCACGGGCCGCATCCACACCTACGAGAACGACACCGGCCCTGACGACGCCAACCATGCGCAGCACGGCATCTTCATCGTGAACGACCCGCGCCGCTCCTACGGCGGCTGCGAACTCAAGGGCCTGCACCTGATGGACGTCGCCCCGACAGTCCTGGAGACGATGGGCGTGGATGTGCCGCGTGATATGGAGGGGAAGGCGGTGAGAGTGGCAGTCCAGGTGGTGGGGGTGTAGCGGTGTTTCTCCCCTCACCCTAGCCCTCTCCCCAGCGGGGAGAGGGAACGTGCTCCCCTCTCCCGCAAGCGGGAGAGCCCTTCCGCTTCGCTACAGGGGGCTGCGCGCGGGCTGGGGGTGAGGGGGAATCTTTGCCGCCAGTGAAGAAAGGATTGAGCACAGCGATGCACGACGACGATAATATAACCACACCCCAGGGACCGATAGACGAGAGCCAGGCCTATTTCTGGACGCCGGAATGGCAGGCTGGCGAGCGAGAAGCCGACGAGGACATCGCTGCCGGGCGTGTGCACACATTTGACAACGTGGATGAGCTCATTGCCAGCCTGGAAGCCAGCAGGCACGGGCACAACAATGGGCAGAGGAAATCGCAAAGAAGACGTTGATACGGGAGAACGCCCCAATGACCAAAGGTAGTCTGAGGAAGGCGCATCAGTGGCCCTACCCTCGCCACCGCAGGTTTGAAGAGACGCTGCGCGAGGCCGCATCGTCCTGGTTTGAGGCTAAAGGCTTCCCTGTGGATGACCGTTATCCTTTCATCCTGGCGGATTGGGCCGACTGGCCGCGAAATCTGCTCTTGCCGGAGGTGGCATTCTACATCCAGAAGGAGAGCGCACAGGCAGCAGCAGCGGGGCGACCATTCCCTTTACATAAGTATCTCCACCACGGGTTAAGCAGCCAGGCCATGCTCTTTAACCTGATCGGGCCGCTGATCGTACGTAATGACCTC
>JADYZS010000109.1 GCA_020853075.1 Anaerolineae bacterium
GCCTCAACCTTTACGGCAATACCATCAGCCTGCGCGGGCGCACCCAGGGCCGCACCACCTACAAAGTGACCCTGAGCGCCGCCATCCAAGACCAGTTCGGCCAGGCGTTGGGCAAAGACCAGACGCTGACCTTCACCACTGGCTCGTCGCCTTCCGCCATTACGTCTTCCGGCGGCCCCTTCGTCGTCCTGGACCCCTCCGGCAAACCCGCCTATTCGGTCTTCACCATCAACTACAAGGGCCTGAACGTGCAAGCCTATGCCGTGCAGCCGGAGGACTGGGCGGCCTTCCAGACCTACCTGCGAGAATACAACCGCAAGGAGACGCCACCGACGCCACCCGGACGCCGCGTTCTCTCCAAGTCTATCCCCATCAGCGGCAAGGCCGACGAACTGACGGAGACCGCCATTGACCTGAGCCCGGCGCTCTCTAACGGCCTGGGCCAACTGGTCGTCATCGTGGAGCCGACGGGCGGCATCCCGGTGGAAGGGCAGAAGCCGCGGCGCATCCTCGTGCAGGCCTGGGTGCAGGCGACCCGCATCGGGCTGGACGCCTTCGTGGATCAGAGCAACATGGTCGCCTGGGCCAACTCCCTTCTGACCGGCGCGCCGCTGGCCGGTGTAAGCGTGAACCTTTATCCCACCGGCCCGACCGTCGCCACGGATGCGCAAGGAGTGGCTAAACTTGTCTTGCCGGGCAACGCTCCCGCGCCGCTTCTGGTAGCCCGCCAGGGCCAGGACGTCGCCATCCTGCCCCAGAGTCTCTACTGGTGGAATGACGGCGGCTGGCGGCGCGACGAGATACGAGACAACCTGCGCTGGTACGTCTTTGATGACCGGAAGATGTATCGCCCCGGCGAAGAGGTACATATCAAGGGCTGGCTCCGGCGCATCGGCGGCGGGCCTGCAGGCGACGTAGGGCCGCTGCAAGGTGTGGTAGAGCGGGTGAGCTACCGCCTGACAGATCCCCAGGGGAATAACCTGCTGGATGGCGTGATACCCGTCAACGCCATGGGCGGCTTTGATACGGCTTTTACCCTGCCGAAGCCCATGAACCTGGGCTACGTCACTCTCTCCCTCTCGGCGGAGGGCCCGGGTAGCGTCAATGGGCGCGGATACAACCACCATTTCCAGGTGCAGGAGTTCCGGCGACCGGAGTTTGAGGTCTCGGCCACCGTGGGCGCAGGGCCATATTTCATCGGTGACCATGCCATCGCCTCGGTCTCGGCCCTCTACTACGCGGGCGGCGCGCTCTCTAACGCCGACGTCACCTGGGAGGTGCGGTCATCCCCCGGCTACTTCACCCCACCCAATTGGGACGACTTCACCTTCGGCACCTGGATTCCCTGGTGGGTTATGTGGCGTGGCCCTGCCGGAGGACAGGAGCAAGTCGCGACTTACAAAGGCTACACCGATGCCGCTGGCGCGCATTACCTGCGCCTTGATTTTGAAGCCGTTGACCCGCCGCGGCCCACGAACGTCAACGCCCAGGGCACGGTCATGGACGTCAACCGCCAGGCCTGGACGGCCTCGGCGAATATGCTGGTGCATCCCGCCAACCTTTACGTGGGCCTGCGCACCGAGCGCTACTTCGTGCGGCAGGGCGACCCCTTGAAGGTGGAGGCTGTCGTGGTGGACCTGGATGGCGTGCCGGTCCCTGGCCGCACCATCGCCCTGCGGGCCGCCCGCCTGGAGTGGAAATACAAGAGCGGCTCCTGGCAAGAGGAGGAGATAGAGCCCCAGGACTGCGCCGTGCAGTCGGCGAATCAGCCGGTTCTCTGCACCTTCACGACACCCCAGGGCGGCACCTACCGCATCACGGCGACCATCACCGACGACCAGGGGCGGAAGAACCGCACCGAGATGATCCGCTGGGTGAGCGGCGGCAGACGCCCGCCCGCGCGCAACGTGGAGCAGGAAGAGGCGACCCTCGTCCCCGACCGCAAGGAATACCAGCCCGGCGACACGGCGGAAATCCTGGTGATGTCGCCCTTCTACCCGGCGGAGGGTCTCCTGACGCTGCGGCGTTCCGGCCTCGTCACCAGCCAACGCTTCACGATGGAGGGGCCATCCCACACCCTGCGGATTCCCATTGCAGAGGCCCACATCCCCAACCTGACCGTCCAGGTGGATCTGGTGGGGGCAGCCGTCCGCACTACCGACAGCGGCGAAGAGGATACGCGCCTGCCGAAGCGGCCCGCCTACGCCACTGGCAGCCTGAACCTGCCGGTGCCGCCGCTGGCCCGCAAACTCTCTCTGGAGGTAACGCCGCGCGACAAGGCCTTGGAGCCGGGCGGCGAGACGGTGCTCAACGTCGTCCTGAAGGATGCTACGGGTAAGCCGGTGCCGGGCGGCGAACTGGCCGTCGTCGTGGTGGATGAAGCCGTCCTGGCCCTGACCAACTACCGGCTTCCCGACCCCACCGCCATCTTCTATAGCCAGCGCTCCACCGGCGTCTCCGATTATCACCTGCGCGCCACCATCCTGCTGGCGAATCCCGACCAGTTGCTGGCCGAAGGTGAATTGGCGGCAGACCAGGCGTTAGGAGCGGCGGCGATGGAAGCCCCGCGCGCGGCGATGCCGACAGCGGTGATGGAAAAATCTGCGGCAGCGAAGCCGGGAAGCGCGGAGGCGATTCGCGTGCGCCTGGACTTCAATGCCCTCGCCACCTTCGCGCCCGCCGTCCCCACCGATGCCCAGGGCCGCGCCCAGGTGACGGTGAAAGTGCCCGACAACCTGACCCGCTACCGGGTGATGGTGGTGGGTGTGGCAGGCGGCAAGCAATTCGGCATGGGCGAGTCGGCTATCACAGCACGCCTCCCGCTCATGGTGCGCCCCTCGCCGCCGCGCTTCCTCAACTTCGGCGACCGCTTTGAACTGCCGGTCGTGCTCCAGAACCAGACGGATGAACCGATGCAGGTGGACGTGGCGGTGCAGGCCACCAACGCCCGACTGACCGGCGATGCGGGCCGGCGCGTGACCGTCCCGGCCAACGACCGCGTGGAAGTTCGTTTCCCCGTAGCGACCCTGAGTGCGGGCACCGCCCGCTTCCAGGTCGGCGCGGTGAGCGGAACCTACGCCGATGCCGCCCAGTTTGAACTGCCGGTGTGGACGCCCGCGACGACGGAAGCCTTCGCCACCTACGGCGAAATAGATACGGGAGCCATCGTGCAGCCGGTCATCGCCCCCAGCCAGGTCTTCACCCAGTTCGGCGGCCTGGAAATCAGCACCTCCTCCACCGCCTTGCAGGCCCTGACCGACGCCGTGCTCTACCTGGTCTCCTATCCCTTTGAGTGCTCGGAGCAACTCGCCTCCCGCATCCTGGCCGTGGCCGCCCTGCGCGACGTGCTGACGGCCTTCAAGGCCGAGGGGCTGCCGTCGCCCGAAGCGATGGTGGCGGCGGTGGCGCGCGACGTGGAACGGCTGCAAGGGATGCAGAACCACGACGGCGGCTTCCCCATCTGGCGCAAGGGCTACGAGTCGTGGCCCTATCTCAGCGTCCACGTCATCCACGCCTTGCAGCGGGCCAAAGACAAGGACTTTGCCGTGCCGCCGGAGATGCTCGCCCGCGGCCAGCAATACCTGAAGGACATCCGCAACCACATCCCCTCCGACTACGGCGAGCAGGCCCGCTGGACGATCACGGCCTATGCCCTCTACGTGCGTGACCTGATGGGCGACCGGGATACCGCCGCGGCGCGGGCACTCATTAAGGATGCCACACTGGCGAAACTCTCGCCGGAGGCGGTGGGCTGGCTCCTCTCCGTTCTCACCGACGACCCCAACTCCGCCTCTGAGATAACCGCCATTCGCCGCTACCTGGCGAACCGGGTGACGGAGACCGCCGGGACAGCCAACTTCGTGACCTCCTACGCCGACAACGATGCCTACGTGCTGCTCCATTCCAGCCGCCGCACCGACGGCATCATCCTGGATGCGCTGATGGCGGACCAGCCGCAGAGCGACCTGATCCCCAAGGTCGTGCGCGGGCTGCTCGCCCACCGCACGCAAGGTCGCTGGTACAATACCCAGGAGAACGCCTTTGTGCTCCTGGCCCTGGATCGCTACTTCAACACCTACGAGGCGCAGACGCCCGATTTCGTGGCCCGCGCCTGGCTGGGAGAACGCTACGCCGGGGGATACGAGTTCAAGGGGCGCACGACGGACCGCCACGAGATCAACGTCCCTATGACGTACCTGAAGGATGGCCCCGGCCAACAGGATTTAATCCTGAGCAAAGAAGGCCCGGGACGGCTCTATTATCGCCTGGGCCTGCGCTACGCGCCCACCAATCTGCAACTCCAGCCTGCCGATTACGGCTTCGCCGTGGAACGCACCTACGAGGCGATAGACAACAACGAGGACGTGAGCCGTGACGAGAACGGAACCTGGCACATCGTCGCCGGGGCGCGGGTGCGGGTGCGCCTGACGATGGTGGCGACCTCCCGCCGCTACCACGTGGCGCTGGTTGATCCGCTCCCCGCCGGTTTTGAGGCGCTGAACCCCGCGCTGGCGGTCACCGGCAGCGTCCCCCGCGACACGAAGAGCCTGGAAGGGCGCGGCAGTTGGTGGTGGTGGAGCACCTGGTACCAGCACCAGAACCTGCGAGACGAGCGGGCCGAGGCTTTCACGCCGCTCCTCTGGGAAGGTGTCTATACGTATAGTTACGTGGCGCGCGCTACCACGCCCGGCGACTTCGTCGTTCCACCGGCCAAGGCCGAGGAGATGTACGCGCCGGAGACCTTTGGTCGCAGCGGGACAGACCGGGTTATCGTGGAGTGACATCGGAAACTCGCCATCCACGAATGATGGACACGAATACACGAATGGCCTAGTGGACAAATGCCCTGATTCGTGTATTCGTGTAATATTCGTGGATGGCCCATACCTCAAAAGCAAACACAGGGCTTCCAGAAGGTCATCGCATAGCCTATGCCTAAGAAACCCACCCTCCCCACACGATTCGCCCCTGCCGAGCGAGCCTCGCAGGGGGACGTCCAACGCCAGGCCGGTTACTTGTCCGGCAAGCCGCTCAAGCAGCAGCTCCTGGACGCGATGCCCGATATGGTGATGATCCTCAACAGGGAAAGACAACTCATCTATTCCAACCGGGCCTTGCTTCAGTTTCTGGGGCTGGCCGACAGTCAATCTATCATTGGCTTGCGCCCTGGCGAGGTCTTGCACTGCATCCACGCTTTTGAGTGTGCAGGAGGGTGTGGCACAACGGACTCCTGCAGCGAGTGCGGCGCGGTGAGGGCCGTCCTATCCGCTCAACAGGGCAACCGGGCCGTGGAAGAATGTCGCGTGACCCGGCAACAGAACCAACAGATAGAGGCCCTTGATCTCCGGGTGTGGGCAACCCCGTTGGTGCTTAACGATGAACCCTTCACGATCTTCGTCGTCAAGGACATCAGCGACGAAAGGCGCAGGCTGGCCCTGGAGCGCGTTTTCTTCCACGACGTTCTCAACACCGCTGGCGCGCTGCGCGGGACGGCAGAGTTGATGTCAGATTCCGCTACGTGCGATGCCCAAGAACTGACCGGGATGCTGTATAAACTCTCCGAACAACTGATTGAAGAGATCAGGACACAAAGGGATCTGGCGGCAGCAGAAGATAACCAACTGGGAGTGGATCCGTCCCCTATCCGGTCCTTATCGCTCCTGCTGCAAGTTGCCCAAATGTATCAGGGCCATAAAGCCGCCAGGGCACGGCACATTCGCGTTGACCCTGAGGCGGCAGACGCAGAGTTCGTCAGC
>JADYZS010000110.1 GCA_020853075.1 Anaerolineae bacterium
GGCAGGCGAGAGAGCCAAACCGTTGATACTTTCTTCGGGCGGCAGGCCGCTTACCGCCTGCCACGTCGCACCCCGGTCGGCAGAGCGGAACAGGCCCGCCGTCTCCGTCCCGGCGAAGAGGGTGTTATCGGTGGCGAAAGCGGGCGAGACAGCCAGGGTCAGCACTGGCGCGGCTTTTTCCGGGAAGGGAATCTCTCGCCAGGCGCGGCCACCGTGCTTGCTGCGGAATAGGGCTGTCGTGGTGGCGGCAAAGATCGTCTCATCCTGCTCAAACGCGGGCGAGACGGCCAGCGCCAGCACGTTGAGGTCCAGCAGGCCGAAGTTCCACCCGTGCCACAGGTTTCCCGAATCGGTAGAACGGAAGATGCCATCTTGTACCGTTCCGGCGAAGGCGATACCATCTTTAGCAAAGGCAGGAGATAGGGCCAGGGCGGAGATAGGGGGGGGATTGCCTGCTGAAAAACGGGCCACCACCCAGGTCTCGCCGCCATCACTTGAGAGATAGGGGCCGTTTTGCGTCCCTGCCAGGAGGATCTTGTCTTGACTGTAGGCGGGCGATGCAGCCACCGCCGTCACGAGCTGAAAGCCCGCTCTATTGAGCCGTGACCAGGTGCGTCCTCCATCTGCCGAACGGAAGAGGCCGGTCTTCGTGGCCGCCCAGCACAAACCATCTTGCGCGAAAGTGGGAGATAGAGCCAGGGCCATGACCGTTCCCCCGGTGGGGCTGCCTAATCGTTGCCAACGTTCCTTCGTCATGCTTTGTTTCCTCTATGTCGTTCGCTCAAGGATTAACTGAATCCAGGAGTTTCTTGCGGCGCACCACGACGTCGGTGGTGAAGGTCACTCCTGCGCCGCTGACCGCGTAATCAAGGGCCGCTTCCAGGATGCGAAGCGAATCAAAGATGCCGGCCCCTAACATATCTACGATCTGGCCGGTGCGCACATCAAATCCCCAGCCAGGCGGGCTCTCTCGCACCCGTGCGATAATGGGCGCGGGTTCGTAGCCCGCGTTCGTGGCGATGGCCCGCATCGGCTCCTCCAGGGCACGGCTCAAGATGCGCACGCCGTAGCCTTCTTCGCCGTCCAAAGGCATCTGCGCCAGAGCCTCTTGGCAGGCAAGCAAGGCAGCCCCGCCTCCGGCTACGATACCCCCTTGCAGGGCGGTGCGCAGCGCGCCTGCCGCGCGCTCGGCCACTTCCTTGCGCGCGTTCATTTCTGCTTCGGTAGCACCACCCACCCGTATCGTCCCAATGCCGCCCATGAGTTTGCTCAGTCGCTTCCTGACCTGGTCCTTTTCGCGTGCATCTGCCGTCTTCTCAATCTCTACCCGCACATTGGCGATGTGTTGTCGCAGAGCGACAGGATCACCGCGCCCTCCCATCAAGCCAAAATATTGCCCGGTGGCCCAGGCGCGCCGCGCCCGCCCCAGGTCCTCCAACGTCGCATCCTCCAGCCGCTCTTTGGCTACATCAAGTATCACACGCCCCCCGGTGATAGCAGCCATATCGGCCATGATGCCAATGCGATCTGCGCCGTAAGAGGGCGTTTTCACGGCCAGCGCCCCCAGCACTTTCGCCCGCTGGTTGGCGACCAGAAGACCCAGCACGTCGCCCGACACATTTGAGGCGATGATCGCCAGGGCCTTGATACCGGCCTTAGTCACCTTCTCCATAATCGGCAGTATCTGCTCCGGCTTGGTGATTTCCAGGTCAGAGACTAAGACGGCCGGATCATCCAATTCCACGATCTGGCGGACCTCGTCCGTGATAAAGTAGGGTGTGAACCAACTGGCGTCCCAATAGATGCCCTCAACATACTCCCGATCAAGGCCACGCCTGTTGTGGGTATTGACCTGCACGTACCCATCAGGCCCCACGATATCGTAGGCTTCGCCCAGGAGGCGCGCCAATTCGGGGTCCTGGCAGAGAGCCAGCGCAGCCTTCGCTATTTGCTCTTCGCCTTCCAGGGGCTTAGCCATCTGCTGCAAACTCTTGTGCACGGCAGCCAAGCCTTGGTCTATCCCTACGCGGAGACGTTGGGCATTGTAGCCGGCCGCCACGTAGCGCGCGGCCTCGCGCACGATGGCCTGGAAAAGGACGGCTGTGGTCGCCGACCCATCTCCCACTTTCTCATACACACGCCAGACGGTATGCCGCAAGAGCATGGCTCCTGTGGACTCGTTGGCGTCGGGCAGAGCCAAAAAGCGGCGGGCGATGGTCGCGCCGTCGTCCAACAGTTCCGGTGGGTCCTTGCGGGAAGCGGTGCGTTCCAGCGCGACCCAGCGCGGCAACGGGCCCAGGGTTGGGCGGATGAGATTGGCTAGTTTGTCAACGCCACGTTGCAGCGCGGCGCGCGAGCGCGGCGCAAAGACAACGCGAGAAGGGGGTTTACTGCTCATGCTTGGGCCTCGGAGAAAAGTGAATTTCTTGCCAAAGATGCCACAATCTTGGCGTTGTGTCAAGTTGACTGCCGTCGGATTTTATCCGATGGCGGACTCAATACGCTCCCAGTTCGCGCAGGCGCGCATCGCTTAAGCCGAAATGGTGGGCGATCTCGTGCCGCACGGTGCGCGCCACGCACTCGCGGATTTCCTGGCGAGTGCGGCAAAACATCTCAATCGGTTCCTGGAAGATGGTGATCTTGTCCGGCGGGACTAGGGCATAGTTCGTCGTTCTCACCGTGCGCGGCACCCCTTCGTACAACCCCAACAGCGTCCCCCGGCGGATGCCCGCCTTCCGCAATTGGTACGGCGTGGGATGGTCTTCCACCACCACCTGGAGGTTCTCCACCTTCTCCAGAAGTGCCTCTGGTATTGTCTCCAATGCTTCGGCTACCAACTGCTCAAATTCAACCCGATCCATACGCTCAACTCTTAGCCTGTTTGCGAGCCCGCCAGACCGTTTTCACCCGCTCCCAAATCTTCTGCACACCGCCCGCTTCCGTCGCCTCTATCGGTTCGGCGGTGTAGCGCGCCTTGACGAACTCCGCCGTCAGGTATTCCAATTCTGTTTCGGCCTCCGGCCAAGAGGCGTCCAGCGCTGGCACGTGCTCCAGAGGCGTCGCCGCGGGCGGGCGTTTCACACCCTGCTCGGCGGCGCGCCGCAGAGCGGCCAGATAGAAGAAGCGCACGCGCTCGCGCGGTGAGAGTGCGCCCAGCCGCAGGAAGCGCCAGGGTGCGATGGGCGAAGGAGGCGTAATCTCCGTTCGGGTCAAGCGGGCCAGGATGGCGCGCGCCTGGCTCATCGTCGCGTTCGTGCGCCGTCGCAGCCACAACCAGGCCACGGCTAACCAATCGCGCACCGCCGCAACGATGCGGGTCAAATAGATTACGCGCCCACTCAAGTAACTGGTCAGCGCATAATTAACGATAGCCACCACAACAACCCAAAAGACCAGACTGCCGAACCAGTCGGGGAGCAGGGACCGGTTTTCCGACGGTACGGGAGGAGGAAAGGCAGCAGGAGCGGTCTGCTGCGATGATTCCTCGTCTGTGCCTCCCCCGAAGAGGCTGAGAAACGCGCCGAAGATGCCGATCAGGAAGGCGAAAATATAAAGGAAGATCTGCAAAAGGAAATAGATGGCAGCCTCCAGCCAGTGCCCCAATTGCCAGGTGGAGCCCAGAGGGAGGAGGACGGCCAGAATAGCCACCCCTAGCACAACGGCCAGCGCATAGCGCGGCCAGCGCGCAGAAACCGTGGCCACGCCCTGTGTTTGCTGCATCAGCCAGCGACCACGCAACACGGCCAGCCTCCCCTGGCTAAGCAAGAGGAGCCCACCGAGGAAATAGGCAACCAGCGCCAGCACCATGTCTCCCGGCAGTCCCATGTTTGCCAGGCTGATGACGCCGCGCAGCAATCCACCCGCGACGAAGCGCGAGAGAGCAGCCAGGATCACCAGAAAGAAGCCTATCCACAGCCAACGCTCGCTGAACCCCGCCAATATCTCGGTGCGCTGCGGCGGGCGCGCGGGCGCGTCGGCCCAGGTCATCTCGCGGCTGGAACGGGGACGCTCGGCCAGTTCCTCAGGGCGGAGGGCCAATTCGGCGAAATCGCGCGCGCTAACGGCGGCCAGGATCCAGGTAACGAAAGCGATGATGCTCACACCAACGAACTCGCCGTCAAAGAACGCTCCGGGGTTGCGAAACCAGCGCCCCAGATCCGGCACACGCCCCTGCACTCCCAGCGTGATGAAGCGAATGATCAGTATCATCACCAGCAATTCGGCCAGGCGAAAGCTAAGTGTGCGGCGCCAACGCCAATCGGGCCCGGCCAATTGATCCGTGGTATAAACGGCTTCCCACGCGACAAAGAAAAGGACGAAGGGCACGTAGCCCGCTGCCCAGTCCGGCGCCATGGCGCGCGCCACCGCCAGAATCCCCATTCCAAAGGAGGCGCCGAGGATGGCGATCAGCGTCCGCCGGAAGAGGCTACGATACCAACTTACATCCATCATACCCGATACCTGATAGTCATCTGGTCTGTTGTTCGGCAAAACGTATCAATGATGCTGCATTTGCCCATAGCACTTCGCTGTCGATACGCAAGCCCTAAGAAACCGGTTGATAGATCCCAGCCGTCGGTTAGAAACCGACGGCAATCGGCCATAAAGCCCGCTTCGCGGGCTTCACATGAACTCGCAGCCGTCGGATTTTATCCGATGGCGAGATTTGATGCGACCCAATGCGCAAGCCCTGACCGCTTAGCCAGGAGCACCTACGTGCCGACCCGCAACCTCTTCTCATCCCACACGGGAAAGGCGCGGAACCCGAGGCGCTGCGCGCGGCCGCGCACCTGCGGAAAGTGCAGTTGCGGCTCGCAGACCAGCAAGACCACTGCGAACCCCGTGCGTACCAGGCTGTGAAGCGCGGCACAGGTGGCCTCGTCACCCACGGGCGTGACTACTACGATTGTCACTCCCCAGGGGAGGTCCACCGTGGCCGGGCGCAGCCACTCGGCCAGCGGCGTCGTCTCCTGGACTTCCACCCGCGCCAGCGTCTCCAACAACTTCATGAGATGGGCACGGCCCGCACGCGGCGGGAGCACCAGGGGCTTGCCATCTGTCGCGATGGGGTCTCGCCCGTTGGTGTGCAGGCCCACCGCCTGGCGCTCCCCGACCAGGTGGTTGGCGACGGAAGCCGCCACCACGATGGCCCATTCGCTCACACCGGCCCAGGTGGCCTCGTCGTATTCTTTGCGGTTCAGGTTGAGAAAGAGCGTCGTTTCCAGCGAGATGGCAGGCTCGTACTTGCGCACCAACAGCCGCTCCTGCCGCGCGCTGGCCTTCCAGTGTACCCGGCGCAGCGAATCGCCGGGCCGGTAATCGCGCACGCCCACCGTGCGGGCCGGGTCCTCATAGATCTGCCGAGGTGTCTTGATCGTCCCGAAAGGCGACTTGGACGGCAAGCCGAGGCGGCTCAGGGGCACGATCTCCGGATAGACCGTCACGTAGTCGGGAATGATGTCCTTGCGCTCGCCGTCGGCAAAACCAAAGAGGTCGCCCGTGTTGAGGAAGAGTGGCCCCAGGGGATAGTAACCCCGGCGGCGGCAGTCCAGGTTATAGCGCACGCTGCCCTGGCTCCGCCCGCGCAGGGGCATCACCTGGCGCACGGAACTGGGCTGGTGCAGCATGATCGGCACGACCTCGTTCACCTGCACCCAGGGGATAGGGATGCGGCTCTGGTTGCGCACCTCAATCTCAACCGTCACCTGTTCGTCCAGAAAGACATGGTCGGTGAAACGCCGCCGAACCTGCAACCCCGTCAGCCCGCGGGTCGTCCACCACTGGGAGAGCGCGAAGATACCAAAGCAGACATAGACGACGTAGAAGATGAAGTCCAGCCGCAGGAGAATGGCGACGAGGGTGAGGAGTAAGATAAGGAATGGTAATTGAGAGACCATTTAATTTATAAGGTGTCGCTATACTTCGTGAACCACTTTACGAAGCCAAAGACATTATGGACCTTATTGTAGAGAGCAATATCTGCGATATATAGGTCCTTGTCTTGTTGTTCAGCCAGGGCTACATAAGCGCTATCATAGATAGCCAGGCCGTGGTCGCAGGCAATCTCATAGGCGCGAGGAGCCAATGGACGAAAGGGATA
>JADYZS010000111.1 GCA_020853075.1 Anaerolineae bacterium
GATAGAGGAGCCGGTATTCTGTGGGGCGCAGTTTGACGCGTTCGCCGCGCGCGATGACCTCGCGCCGGGCGAAGTCAATGCTCAAATCGTTGTCCACCACCAGCACCTGCCGCTCACCAGGCCCTGTCTCGGCCTGGCTGCGGCGCAGGACGGCGCGGATGCGGCTCTCCAACTCGCGCGGGCTGAAGGGCTTAGTCACGTAGTCGTCCGCGCCCAGGTCAAGCCCGCGGATACGGTCGGACTCCTCGCCTTTCACCGTCAGCATGATGACCGGCACCGAGGAAAACTCGCGGATTCGCGCCAGCGTCTCGTAGCCGTCCAGGTCCGGCATCATCACGTCCATCACGACCAGGTCGGGGAGTTCGTCCCGTACCTTTTGCAGCGCTTCCATGCCGCTGTGCGCCTCGCTGACCCGGTAGCCTTCCAGTTCCAGGTTTAGCCGCACGAAGCGCACCATGCGCGGTTCGTCGTCCACCACCAGGATGAGTTTGTTGTCTTGGGTCATCACCGGCCTGTTTATGGATGGTAAGGCTACCGTCCCACCTATTGCCTTGCCAACCCCATGCGCACCTCCGGCAATTCTGTGTACCAGAGCAGGAAAGCCGAAAGGGCTATTGCCAGGAAGGACAATACGATGTGAGGTACATCTGGCACGGTGGCGCCGTTCACGGTCTGAGTTGCATGGGGGAAGAGCATCATCAGCCGCGCGATAATGTTAAAGCCCTGGGCAAAAGAGATGAGATACCAGGGCCCCACCTCGTTGGTGCGCCGCACAATCAACGCGAAGTCAGCCGCCAGCACCATCAGGGCAAGCAAGACCGGCAACCACCATTCTTGAGTAGCCCCGGAGAACGACTTTGCCGGAAAGAGGATCAGCGGGACGAGTTGCAAGATCAGGATGGCTCTGATAGCAGCCGGATTCGTAAGGGCGCGTCGTGGCATGGGTTGAAGTCTCCTTCCGCCTGAATGCGAGTGGCCTGCCGCTGCCCTGATTATAGGTGGATTGTGCCCTCTCTGTCAAGCCCCCGACTTGACTCCTTGACTCCTGACTACGGTCTATTTGGACAAAACTGGCCCCTTGTGCTATTATTCTCAAACCCAGGTTATTCCCAGGCCGGTGACGGCCCCGCCCAATCTTTGGCGAATACAATGGCCGTCCCTATAAAGTGGAGGACATCGCATGCGAGACATGACTCGGGCCAACATGCAAGCCGCCTTTGCAGGCGAAAGCCAGGCCCACCTGCGCTATTCGGTCTTTGCGGACAAAGCGGAACGAGAAGGATTGCCGAACACCGCGCGCCTCTTCCGCGCCGCGTCGCTATCGGAACAAATTCACGCCAGCAACCACCTGCGCGCGCTCGGAGGCGTCGGGAGTTCGGCGCAGAACCTGGAGACAGCCCAGGGCGGCGAAGATTTTGAGATCGCCGAGATGTACCCGGCCTACGTTGAGGTCGCCAAGAACCAGGAGGAGGCTGCCGCACGGCGCAGCATGGAGCACGCGCTGGCGGCGGAAAAGGTTCACTCCCAACTCTATGGCCGGTCTAGGGAGGCGGTGGCCGCGGGCAAGGACGTTGAACTGGAGACCGTGTACGTATGCGAGCACTGCGGCTTCACGATGGAAGGGGAAGCCCCGGATCGTTGCCCGGTGTGCGGCGCGTCACACACCCGCTTCCGCAAGTTCTAACCGGTACTTGTCACGACCGATAATCGTAGGGGCGCTCCTGCAGGAGCGCCCTATTTCTTTCATCCCCTAATTCCCGATATACCGCGCATACAGCACCTTCGCCCGCTCCTCGTCCGTCGTGCCCTTGATGATGGCGCGCGCGTCGGCAAAGACCGGGAACTCGTAGCCGTCAATCTCCGCCCGCAAGAGGAAGGGGTTGACCGTGACCTTCCCCGCCGCCGCAGACAGCCGCCCGGCCAGGCGCGGCAAGTCTATGTGGGGTGCGCCGTGGACGCTCACCTGCACAGCATCGCGCCCGCAGAGGCTCGTGGTGCGGGTGCCGATGGCCGCGTCCAAGAACTCATAATGTCGTTGGCCGCAAGCAGGGCAATCGGGGCGCGGCGGCCCGACCTGGAAACTCTCAAGGGTGTTCTCCCACAGGTCTATATGAATCAGCCCTCGGTTGCGCTCGCCCTGCCCCAGGAGCAATTTCAGCGCCTCGGCGGCGGCGATGGAGGCGAGCGTGCCGACCACCGGCCCCAATACGCCCGCGGTGTCGCAGGTGGCGGTGGTGCCGGGCGCAGGGATATTGCCGAAAAGGCAGCGCAGGCAGGCGGTCTGGCCGGGGACGATGGTCGCGGTCATACCGTAACTGGCAACGACGCCGCAATAGACCCAGGGCTTGCCCAGTTTGACGCAGGCATCGTTCAGCAGGAAGCGCGTCTCAAAGTTGTCCGTCCCGTCCAATACCACGTCTGCACTGCCGATGAGGCTTTCTATATTGGCGGGGTTGGCATCGGCCACCACGTCTTCAATCTGAATGTCGGAATTGACGCGGCGGAGTTTGCGGGCCGCGGCCACCGCCTTCGGCAGCCCCTGCGCGATGTCGTCTTCATCAAAGAGGACTTGCCGTTGCAGGTTGTTGAGTTCTATGTAATCGCGGTCCACGATGCGCAGCCGTCCGACGCCTGCCCGTGCCAGGTGGTTGCAGAGCATGGAGCCCGTGGCGCCGCAGCCGATGACGGTGGCGGTGGACGTAAGGAGCCGCCTCTGTCCCTCTTCTCCTATGCCGGGGAAGATGACCTGGCGGATGTAGCGGGCTAGGTCTTTCTCCACAATCTCTTACCTCTTACCACCCCAACGCCTCTAGCACGCTCAACGCCAGAACGATGTGACCGCTGACAGAAGGATGGACGGGCTCCGGGCAGAAGCGGTCGGCGGGGCGGTACTTCAATTGCTCCGCAAACTTCGCGTGGGGGTTGACGTAGCGTGCGCCGAACTCCTGGGCCAGTTTCTCCACCACGGCGATATATTCGGGTAAGACTTGCAGGACGCGCCCGCGGAACGATTGGGTATCCGTGTCGGTGCTGACGTAGAACGGCGAGATGAGGAGGAGTTCCGCGTGCGTCTTCTCTTTCGTCAACGCCAGGCACTCGCGGTAGAGTCGCTCAAACTTCTGCGGCGTAATCGGGTTGGGGCCGTTCCAGAGGACGCTGTGCAGGTCGTTGATGCCGACCTTGACCGAGACCCAATCGGGCCGGTGCACCAGCAGGTCGTCGTGCCAGCGGTTGCGCAGGTCTTCCACTGTGTTGCCGCCGATGCCCTCATTGTAGAAGGTGATGCGCCGCTCCGGGAAGCGGGCGGTGATGAGGTCTATCGCCAGTTTGACGTAGCCGTTGCCGAAAGGGGCCTCCGCGGCGCGGCGTCCCGCGTCGGTGATGCTATCGCCGATGAAGACGACGGTCTGCCCATCTTGCAATGCGAACCCGTTCCTGTCTGGCTCCGGTTGGGCGACGACACCGGCCTCTCTATTTCTCCGGGCCCAACGTTTGGTCAAGTTAAACACGCTTCTTCCCTTTCTCCAGCCAGTTGTTTATCGCTTCCAGATGTTCGCGGTAATGCTCGTAGGTGTTGGCGGCGATGATCTGCCACAATGGATACCGCCCTACCGTCCAGGCGAAGCGCTCAGGATTCACGATGACTTCATCCGTCAGCGCTTCTACCTCTTTCAGGGCTTTCTGATAGGTGTGATGATAGTCGGCCAGCACGTCATGCAGCGGGCGGTCTCGGTTCTCCCGGTACGTCTCCTCGTTGAGGCGGTCAATGTCGTCCCAGGTGGCGCCGGGTTCCGGCCTGGTGGGCGTCTCGCCCCTCGCCGCCGCCTGGAGCCAGGTGACCAGCCGCGCCTCCCAGGCGGTGATGTGGGCCAGGATGTCTTTGACGCTCCACGTGTCCTGCACACCCGCTTCGGTCATCTGGGACGTGCTCATCTGCGCCAGCGCCTGGTCTAAGCGCGCGTGGTCGGCGAGGATGAGGTCTATGAGTTGGGGTTTGTCCATCGGGATGACTCCGTATTCTACACGCCGGCCGGGGCTACCTGGTATTCAATGTGGTACAGCGAGACGACGCGCTGCGAGGCGTCCAGGATTTCCAGGGATACCAGGTTGCCCGCGGCGTCGTAGTCCAGGATGACGCCGGGCTTGTCCTCGTCGCTCTCGGCCACGGGCGTCTCGGCGAAGACGACGGTGAGGGTGTCGGTCTGGTGGTCGTAGGTGATTTTCATGTTACTCCCACCGGCCAGCCGCCGGCGTCCAGCGACGCCTGCGCCGCCTCCAACACCCGCACCACCCGCGTGCCGTCCTCGCCACCGGTGCGCGGCTCCTTCCCCTCCCGCACGCACTCCAGGAAGTGCGCACACTCCAGCCGCAGCGGTTCCGTCATGTCTATCCGGGGGATGGCGATGTCGCCGGAGTGCACCCGGTACTGGAACTCGCCGTAGATGTCGTCGCCCTTGCGATAGACGCCCTTATCATAGACCTTGACCTTTCCCTCGTCGGCCACGTCGTCATAGACGATCATCTTGCGGCTGCCGACCACCGTCAACCGGCGCGCCTTGCTGGGGTCCAGCCAACTGGCATGGACGTGCGCCAGGACGTTATTGGGGAAAGTCAACGCCAGGAAGACCAAATCTTCTACTCGCCCGTTGAGGAAGCGCGCGCCCTGTGCGGTGACCTTCTCCGGCATCTGACCCAGGAGGTAGAGAAGGATGGAGATGTCGTGGGGGGCGATGCTCCACAGCGCGTTGACGTCTTGCTGCACCCGCCCCAGGTTGACGCGGGTGGAATAGATGTAGTAGGGCTGGCCCAGGTCGCCCGCATCCAGCATCGTCTTGATGTAGTGCACCGCCGGGTGATACTCAAAGACGTGGCCCACCATCAGGACGCGGCCTTGCGCGCGGGCCAACTCCGTCAACTGGCACGCCTCGGCGCTCGTCATCGCCAGCGGCTTCTCCACCAGGACGTGCTTGCCCGCCAGGAGCGCGGCGCGCGTCAGTTCGTAGTGGGAGCGCGCGGGCGTAGCGATGGCAACCGCGTCCAGATCAGGGTCGGCCAGGAGTGCGGTCACATCGGTAACGAGGCGCGCCGTCGGGTAGAGCTGGCCCATGCGCGCCAGCGCGGCCTTGTCCAGGTCGCAGCAGGCGATCAGTTGCGCTTCAGGCAACGCCTGGAAATTGCGCACCAGGTTCGGCCCCCAATAGCCGCAGCCGATAACCGCCACGCGTATCTTGTCAGCCATCTTTCTCCTTCATCGTCTATGATGATAGCATATCACGGCCTCAACTCAAACTCGCTCAACGCGGCGGCCAGGCGCGGCTCCGACGCCGGAATCCCGGCGAAGACGTGCACCGGGCGCGTCTCGCTCCACGCTTCCAGGGCAGTGCCCGCTGCCGCGCCCTTGACGCCGATGAAGGCGTGGCTCCAACGGAAGTGGCCGCGCATGTCAAACCGGATGCCGAACTGCTGCAAGGCGCGCATCGCCTCGCCGGTCAGGCTATAGGCGGCTTCATCAGCAGCCGCGCCGGCAACGATGGCTCCGTCGGGCACGGCAGCCACGAAATCCACCAGGCGTGCCGAGTCGGTGATGACCGCGTTGGTGTCAAAGGTCTCGACGGCGAGGACGCGGCCCGAGCCCGCATCCAGTGAAACCAGGTTGTAGCCGCGTTGGTTCGGCGAGACCTCCGCGCCGTCCAGATAGACGTGGCCGAAGTCGCCCACGTCCAGCCCCGCGCTGCTGACCAGGATGTAGCGCGGCGCGCTGACGCCCGTCGTGCCTATCATCCGAGCATCCGCAGCAGGCTCCGGCACAGGATAGAGCCGCTTAAACCGCAGTTCCAACTCGTTGGGACCGGGCCGGTGCGCCCACGCTGGTAGGTCAATGGTGTAATCTCGCCACTCGTCGGTCAGGATGATGTACGGGAAGTGGCGCCCGTTGAAGACCGGAACCAGCCATTGGCCGGGCCCCGGCGCGCGCAGCCGCAAGCGCAGATGCTGCGTCTCCGGCGTCATGGGAAAGAGGAGCCGCGCGCCATCCCGCTGCGCCCAGGCTCCCTCGGCGTCGGGCAGACTCCACCCTTCGGCCAGGGCGAGGCGTCCCCAGGGGGTAGCAGGACGTTCTACGCGTATCGTTGGCGCGGGCGGGATGACGCGATAGAGGCGGATGTCGCCCTCAGTTGCCAGATGCTCCACTGGCAGGGTCGCTTCCACATAGTCCAACACGGCGGGCGGGAGTTTCGCCGTGTGCGCGACGACGTAGCGCACGTTGAGGAATTGCATGACCAGCGGCGCGATAGCCCTATCTGATTGGCGTGTTGCGTCGTCAACGGTACGTCCCGTCTCCAACGCGATCAGGGAGTTGAGCACCGGCGCTTCGGCGAAATACTGGAACTTGAACTCCGGGTTGCGCGAGGTGTTACCGCCGAGGAGTCGCTTGCCGTGGGCCGTCTGGTACCACTGTACCCACATGATGATGACCTCCTGTGTGCCCATGACCCGCGCCCCGTTTCGCCAACCGAGGGGCAATTCCAACACCGCGAAGTCGCCCGGCTCCTGGGCAATCCGCTGATAGACGGGCGGGACGCGGAAGTCGGAGAGCGGCAGCGGCACCGAGAGATGCTCAAAGGCTACCAGGGCGCAGAGAATGGGCAAAGCGATACGGCGCAGGGCGCGCTTCGCCTGCCACAAGGCCGCGACGCCGAATCCCGCCAGCATCGCCGCCGAGAGGACGAGGAGGACGCTGTAGCGGGATGGGTAGCGGTTCCCCTTGAAGAAAGGGAGTTGCTCTACTATCGCAAAAGGGAGCGGCAGGCCCGTATCGTGGCCGTTGAGGCGTAGCGTCGGGCCGAGGGTCAACAGGAAGAAGAGGGCGAAGGAGAGTGCCCAGAAGCGAGCCGCCCCGCGGAGCGGGACGCACGCGGTCCCGCGCCATCCGGCCCAGAGACCAACCCCCGCCAGGAGGAGGACACTGTACCCCAGGTAGAGTTGTTGGCCCTTATCGTGGGGCAGATTCAGCCCGCGCACCAGGTCGCCCAGGAGCGGATGGTGCATTGTTGGCACCAGGTAACCTGCCAGGTCCGCGGAAAAGACGTCGGCGAAGCCGCCGCCGGAGGTGAAGAAATCGCCCTCGGCCCGCAGGTCGGGGAGCATGTTCGCCAGGATAGGCATGATGCCGATAAGGAACACGAGGCCGACCAGCGCCAGGTTGCGCAATACCATGATAATATCAGCACGCCGCTGCCACATCCCGACCAGCATCCACAGGCCGAAGAGGGCGATGAAGATGAGCAAAAACGAGGCATAGGTCAACTCGGCCCACGCCTGCAAGACGAGGAAGATCGCGGCCAGGAGCGGGTAGCGTAGGCGCGCGGGCCGCTCCTTCATCTTCCAGAGGTAGAGGATGGTAAAGGGAATCCATTGGGAACTGGCGATGTTGAACTGGCCCAGCGCGGCGTAGAAGAGTTTGCTGGAGGCGAAGGCATAGACGAAACCGGCAACGAACGCACCCACCTGCGCTCCGCGCGTCCGGCTCGCCAACACGATCATCACCAGGAGATAAGTCCCGTATCCGCCCAGCACGTAGGAGGAAAGGAGGATCACGTTGCTGGCAGGAACCAGGCCAATGACTTCTTGCAGAGGGATGGAGAGGACGCCGTTGAGGACGGTGAGGGTATAGAAGGCCAGGTTGATGCCGATGGGGTAGAACATCCACTCGCAATCAAAGGGGTTGACGCGCAAATCCACCAGCGCGTGGCGCACCCACCAGAGATTCCAGCCCAGCGCGGGATCGTCAATGCCGTCGCCGGGGACGTGGGTCGCGAAACGGGTCACCAGGGGATAGGTCAGGGCCAGAGCCAGGAGCGTGTATGCGGCGATGACCAGACCGTGACGCGCGAGGGGAGAAAGGGATCGGTGCAAGGGCTGCCTCCGGAAGCGCTTCGCGGCACTATACCACCGCGCACACCTTTTGGCAAGGAAGGCAGGCTAAGATGTATCTCAAAATGAGGGCGAGGTGCGTAGCGAGCATCACCCGGAATCTACCAATGGGCCATAGAGCCGTCCTCGTGGCGCAGGCGGGGCACGTCCTGGGCGACGCCAGGGTACGCCTGTACCACCTCCCAATTGACCTCTATCCCCAGCCCCGGCCCTTTCGGCAGCGCAAAGTAGCCATCGCGCACCACAATCGGCTCGGTCAGCAATTCATCGCGCCAGGGCACGTCGCTCTGCGCTATCTCCTGGATCGCGAAGTTGGGGATGCACGCGGCCAGATGAAGGGAGACCGCCGTCGCCACCGGGCTATACGGGTTGTGCGGCGCGACCTTCACCC
>JADYZS010000112.1 GCA_020853075.1 Anaerolineae bacterium
CGAACTTGGGCCTGCTATGTCGCGATGGAAGTTGTCACTGGCTTGCAAGTAGAGGATCCTGGTCGCTTTCGCAGCGTAGGCGTCCTTCACTATGTACAACGTATCGTCAATGAGATAGACAACCCCAATCACCGCTATGGACGTGACATCATCCTCAATGCAACGGCTGGATACAAAAGCCTGGTACCATATACAACGCTGGTTGGCCTACTGTTCGGGGTGCCAGTGCAGTATATTTTTGAGACCTCCTCTGAGTTGCTCAACCTGCCGCCTCTGCCGATCGATTTTGACCGAGAGTTCTTTCAGCGCGTTGAACCTCTCTTGCAACGGATCGATCAGGAGAGCGGAATGGCTGAGGGTGATTTACTCAAATCTCTGGCATCAGATGATCGCGATAAGCTCTTGCCTCTGCTGGAGCGGACGGATGGGCAATTCACGCTGTCTGCGTTGGGGTTCGTCGTCTATGAACGCTACAAGTCGCCGCCCCTCTTACTGCCATCAAAGCGCAAACCCGGCGAGAAGGATCACACCCGTGATTTCTCTCAGGAGCCCCATAGGACTGCCGCATTTGAGCAATTTAAAGAGCGTCTGGCACACTGCCAATGGGTTGATGAGTTCTGGTATTTGAAAGGTACTGTCGAGACACGGGCGGAGGTCAAGCGGTTGGGGAGCGAATTACATGTCGCCTTCGGCGGAATCGAGTTACGCGTGAAGGTTACAGCAACGCACGATTCGCATTACCCTGAGATCATCAAGGAGATAGAGGGCTTGATGCCATGATCCTTCTCAACTTCGCGCACCCGCTCACGCCAGAGCATATCCACCAGGCCGAGGCCACCACAGGCCAGACGGTGGAGCGGGTCATAGAGGTCACCACCCAGGTGGATACCCAGCAATCGTTAGCGCCGCAGGTAGCGGCCCTGGCCGAGCGCTGCGGTCTCTCGCCCACCGAATGGCAAACCCTGCCGCTCCTGGTCAACCCGCCTGCGCTCAACTTCGTTGCCGTAGTGCTTCTGGCCGAACTCCACGGGCGGTGCGGTTATTTCCCGGCGCATCTGCGGATGCGTCCCGTGCAGGGGGCCGTGCCGCCCCGCTACGAGGTGGCCGAGGTGTTGGATTTGCAGGCGCTACGCAACGACGCACGGAAGAGGCGGTGAGGAAATTGTCGGATAGTGCTCGCTTAAGGAGCAAACCCATGAACGACTGGAAACCCTATCCCTATCAAGAGCTTGTCCAAAAACATCTTCTGGAAGGACGGAGTGTAGTTCTCCAAGCACCCACTGGCGCGGGCAAAACGCGCGCGGCGCTGATGCCATTTCTACACGCTCGCCGGCATCTGCCGCCGGACCAATTCCCACGCAAGTGTATCTACTCCGTGCCTATGCGCGTCCTGGCAAACCAGTTTCACGAGGAACATCAGAAGATCGTGCGGTCTTATGGTTGGCAGCACGACCTTAACGTGACAATCCAAACCGGAGCGCGGCCTGAAGATCTCAAGATGGAGGGGGATCTGATCTTCACGACCATTGATCAGACGCTCAGTAACTTCCTGAACATTCCCTACGCATTAAGTCTGAGCCAGGGCAATCTGAATGCCGGTGCTATTCTCTCTTCCTATTTGGTCTTTGACGAACTACATCTTTATGATCCGGAAGCAGCCCTGTCAACCACGCTGCACTTGCTCAAGAAGATGAAAGGCGTGATCCCCTTTCTCGTGATGACCGCAACCCTCTCAGCGGTACGCGTCCGCGCGTTAGCCAAAGAACTGGACGCCGAGCCGCTTGTGCTCACATCCGAGGAAGCGTCGGCCATCCCGTCGCAGCAAAAGACTCGCCGCATACGACGAGTGGACGCAATGATTTCAGCCCAAGATGTCTGGAAACATCATAAGCACCGCTCTGTGGCAATCTGCAATACCGTGGAACGGGCACAGACGCTGTATGGGGAAATCAAGCAGTTGGCCGACCCTGCGGTGGATGTTCGCCTATTACATAGCCGTTTCTTGCGAACCGACCGAGACGCCAGCGAAGCCTGGCTGCAGCGAGAATTTGGCAAAGACAAAGCGCAGCATACCGTAAAGAGCGCTATCTTGATAGCGACCCAGGTCGTTGAAGTGGGGCTGGACATCAGCAGCGAAGCCTTACACACCGAACTGGCTCCGGCGGCCAGCGTGATTCAGCGGGCAGGGCGGTGTGCCCGCTATCAGGATGAGGAAGGCGACGTTTTTGTCTATCGCCTCCCCATCAATGAAGAAGGAGAACCAAAATACGCACCTTATCACACTGGCGGTGAGAAAGAAATCTGCGAGCGGACATGGGATGCACTACCAGATGGTTCTGATACTGTCTGCGACTTTGAGCGGGAACTAAAGATCGTGGACCAGGCGCACGGCAAGGCCGACGAGTTGCTGATGGCGAAGTTGAGCGCGCAACATTACCATACCACCGAGCACATCGCACATACCATAGCAACCCAGGATCGCGGGGCGGCGCGCGAACTGATCCGCGATGTGGACAGTCGCGCAGTCATCGTGCACCCAGAACCGGCCAGCATTGAGAACCCCTGGGACTACGAAGGCTTTGGCATCTTCCTTGGGAGCCTGATCGGTGCGTATCCGAGTCTGGAAGCGATGGCCGATAAATTGGGCGTCGAATGGGTGATGATGACCGCAAAGCCCTTGCCCGAAGACGAAGAGAGCCAACGGGCGCGCACCGTCTGGTGGTGGCGACCCATAAAGGACAAGGACGACCTGGCCGGAGCGATACTGGTAGCAGTCAATCCGGCATTGGCCTGCTACTCGGCGGAGGTGGGCTTCCAATTGGGAACGCAGAGTGACCCAGGGTGGCAGTCACCCCCGCGCGAGAAGGAAAAGGCTTCGCGGCCTTACACATCTTACCGGCGCGAGACGCTCGTAGAGCATACTGCGCGCATGATGCGCATCTATCGTTACCCTTTCTTTGACCGGGCAAGCGAGAAAAAACGTTTGCCTCTGGCCGAAGAATTAGCCTGTGCCGCACGGCGGCTGGAGGAGAAACAACACTGGCCGCGAGGCACGTTGGATCGGCTGATACGGTTGGCTATCGTAGCCCATGACCTGGGTAAGACGGACACGAGATGGCAGCGTTGGGCGCACAACTGGCAGGTTGAGGTCAGCCGCCTGCGGAGACTAGACCTTATTATCCCTGATGACTATATAGCGGCTCACACCGACTACAACGAACAAGATGAGACTGAGAAAACCTTGAATCAGAAGATAGGGCGGCAAAAGCCCCACCATGCCGCAGAGGGCACTGGGGCAGTTGTAAACTGGTTGTTTGCGCAGTCTGGCAATGATCAGCCCCTGGCGCAGGCCGTGGTGACTGCCCTTATCCGCCACCATAGCGCAGGGGCTAGAGGTAATCATGACAAGTTCCAGGCACACCCCGCTGCCGCAGCCATCTTTCCACAGATGCTGGCCGAGGCCGACCTGGATACTACCGGCCCTCAGAAGATAGCCTGGACGCTGCCACGGGGCGAAGAATTGATCAACAGGCAGGTTCGGTGGGAGCGGGACGCCGAACTAATCACGTATCTGCTGATCGTGCGGGCGTTGCGGCTGGCGGACCAACGAAGCCAGATGTGGGACTAGAAAGGAGAATCTATGTACCAATCCACCTACTGGACAGACAAAACCACCGACACCTTCGCCGACACTCTTCTCATGTACGGCGTGGCGATATTGTTGGATCATCTCCTAACCAACAACGTCGGTAAGAGAACCGTGCGGATAAAAGACGAGGGTAGCGTTTTCGCTATCACCCTAGAGAGGCCGATCGCGCCCGGCTTTGAAAACGTGCCGTGGTTCTGCGACCTGCCCTTCATTGAGACCCGCAGCAAGAAGCCACCGGAGGGCTGGCTAGGCGTGACGGTGGACTATGACGCCGAACGGGAGCGGAACACCAACTACTATGCCGCGCGCAAGCAGTTGCCCCCAGAGGCCAGACGCCCAGGAGCCACGCCTGACCGGTTCCCGGCCCTTGCTCAGGCCGAAGCCCTCAAACCCCGCTCCGACTGGCAGGTGCTCGCCCAGATCAACCAGATGGGGAGCATCGCCGCTTATACACAAGTGCTGGAAGCCTGGGCCGAATGTCGGACTTGCTTTCCAGATCTGCTGCGGCTTCTGCTGGCGCTCTTCGCCGCTACGCCTAATGACACGGATGCTGCGCTGACTGGTTGGAAGGCACTCAAGAAAGAACGCGGGCTTAATGCCAAGGACACCGCTACGCCTGTGCAGGTGCTCAATCCCGCCATGGGCAAAGGGATCAACCGGGCCAAGGCGGACGGCGCCGACCGCCTGGGCAACCCCGATAGTTTCTGGCCGTTGGAGTTCCTGAAGTTCTGGGGTATGCGGGGTGCCGGGCTACCGCGCGTGGTGAAATCGCCTCAGCCCACAGGCGGGCGCGGCCCGCGTGACCGCAAAACCTATGTGCTCCACCCCGTCAACATTTCGCTGGAAACCCATCAGAACGTTTATGATCGCTTCAACGAGGGTCTGTGGGCCAACACCGCCGTCAAGATGGACATCTTGGCAGCGCTACGCTACACAGATACCTATCTGGAGCAATGGTTAGCAGGCGAGCCGTCCGACGATTGGGGTGGGAGCATAGAGGATCGCATCAAGAGCCTGGCTATCGCCTTCTACAAAGACATGGGCAGTGCCGTCTCCCTACTCAACCTGTCGGAGATTGGTCTGCCTCGTTGGATGCAAGCAAAGACGAGCGAGCAGGGACACGCCTATCGCGATCTCTTGCAGGAGCACCTTCGTATCGTCAGCAGCCTGAGCGAACGCAATGCCGACGAATACCGCCTGCTGACGACCTATCGTAGTTTCCTCTCCGGCCACGATCTGATCGCCTTCTTTGGTTTCACGGGCGCGTACAGCGCGCTCCTGATGTCCAGATTGGAACGAGGCCAATGGGCACCTCGTTTCCTCACTACCAACTTGGAGGTATTGATCATGGGACATGACCACAAACTCAAGCCGATCCTAGACACGCCGGGCTTCCAACATATAGCCACGGCCATCCGCCGCAGCACCGTGACGCCTCAATATTTCAAGTCCAAGGGGCAAAGCCGAGTGTATGACATCCGCTATGGATTAGGCACGGACCTCTTACGGAAGGCTGCCTATCCAGATCGTTTCATCCAGGCACTAAGCGAATTCATGCACGCCTATAACCAAGAGAATGCGCAGATCAACGAGCGCTACGATGGCAAGCCACCAGTACGCCGGAGCAACATCACCACCGATGACATCGCCCAGGTGGTAGCCCTGATTGACGAATACGGCGCTCAAACCGTCGGCAACCTGCTTGTCGCTTTCGGCTACGCCCGTGAGTCGAGGGAGCCGGAACCTGGTGAGGCGGCACCTGAAACAACCGAAGAAGCGGAAGACAGCGAAGCATAGATGCAGGCATAGCCGTAAATCGGCCCTTGCCTCTCATATATCTCCAGGAGGAAACAATGGCAACCCCGATCTACTCTCTTTCCATCTCGGCCCGGCTGACGCTGGACATGCACAGCCTGAATAACGAAGGCGGCGAAGGGAACCAGATCCAGACCCGCATGGTGGACATTGTGGCTGCCGACGGCAGGCTCTACAACGTGAATGCCATCAGCGGTGACATGCTGAAGCACATCCAGGCCGAGCATCTCTACCACATCGCGCGGAATCGCAGCCTGGCACTCTGCGCGGCCTGCCAGTTGTTTGACGCCAACCGTATCAGTGCCGATAGCGAGTACATCAGCCAGATCCAGGGCAAGAGCGATGGCGAGGCTATTGACCTGATGCTACAACGCTGCACCCTGGATGACGTAGAAGGCAACCTCATCACGGCTGACCGCTCCACGCCACGCAAGAGCGTGGCCGAGTTCGGCTGGGTTGTGGGCGTGCCTGTGGATGGGGAAGGCCGGGAACTTACTACCACAGGCTCTTATCTCCACGTCAAATACGCGACTGAGAGGGGAGCCAGTGCGCGCGCGGCAGCCTCTAGCGAGGAAGCTCGCAAGGCCAATTTGGGGCAAGCCCTCTTCCACCGGCCTGCTTCTTCTGGCGTGTATGCGCTGGTGACCCACTACGAGATCAGCCGCATCGGCTTCAACGACATCACCCGGCGCTACACCCTGAATGAAAGCGCCAGACTTGCCCGCCACCGTGCCCTGCTGGAGAGCGTGCTCTATACGTTCTTACAGCCCAACGGCGCAATGCGAAGTGCTCAATTGCCTCACTTGGTGGCGGCGGAAGGGGCGGTGAGTTATTCCACCGATGTGGTGCCGGCGCCAACGGTCAGCCCTCTCAATGCGGCTTATGAGCAGGAGATACAAGAGATCGCGGCAGCATTGAATGGATTACGCCCTGGCGCGGTGGTCGTACGTTCCTTCGCGAGCCTGAGCGCGCTGGCCGGCATCTTGCGCGAAATGGTAGAGACAACAGCACCGTTCCGCATGACGGTCTAGCCAGGAAGGGAGGGTCTCATGTGGGTGCTGGCTGAGTATCAACCCACGGCGCTTTTCAGCCTGCGACCAGCCACGGCCACCTCGTCAGGCGGAAAGTCGCTGATCGTGCCTACGCCCTTTGCCATCAAAATGGCCTTGCTGGATGCAACGATCCGCACCCAGGGCCTGGCTACCGCGCAGATGCTTTTCCCGGCGATCCAAAACCTGCGCATCGCCATTCGCCCACCACGGCAGATCGTAATCAACAGCACCTTCACCAAGATCCTGCGGCTGAAGGAGATTAAGACCAAGGCCAGCGAGAAGGATGCGGCTATGGCGCAGGCCCAGGCCGACCGCCAATGGCCGTTTCAGAAAACCATCGCCTATCGCGAGTACGTCCAGTTCGCTGGCCCCTTGGAGTTGGCATGCGAGGGCATGGAGTTCGCTTTGCTCCTGCCGCTGCTGCTTCAGGTTAACTACCTGGGCAAGCGAGGTGGCTTCATGCAGTTGCAGAGGACTCCCAGGACTGAACAGATGCTGCCAGATGGCTTCACAGAGGTCACAGCCAGCGTGAACGGCGCCTTTCCTCTGGGCACTTTGCAGCTCGTAGATGACTTCGGCCCCACGATGACCTTTGAGCACGCCGACATCTACAACAGCAAGGGGATCAGGCTCGGCACGGAGCGCATCTTACACCACATCGTTCTTCCTTACCGGGTCGCGCGTTCCTCGCGCGGCTTCACCCTCTATGAACGTTTCTGATTCACGATCCGATGGGGCCGGCCCCGCGCTGGCCCCTCAGGATACTACATAACGGAGGAGGCAGACCATGCACACCTTCCAGGTCAACCAGTTGCGGGTCAGTTGCCAGGTGCTGACGCCGATCCGCCTCAACGAGCACAAAGGCTCCGCCCTGCGCGGCGCGCTCTACCACGCCCTGCGCGGGTCAGACCATCCCCGCGCCGAATGGAGCGGCTTCTGCGCCAACAAAGCCGCACCCAACTGCTCCGCCTGCCCGGTCAACGCCGTCTGCCCGGTGATGCGCCTCGTCTCCACCCTGGACGAGCAGGGCACCCACGGCCACCAGGCCCCGCGCCCCTACGTCATTAACCCGCCGATTGATGACGGGCGCACCTGGTACAACCCTGAAGAACGCTTCACCTTTGACCTCCTCCTGGCCGGTGAATCCAAACAACTCTTTCCCTACGTCGTCCTCGCCTTGGACCGGCTGGCCCACGAGGGCCTGGGCGCAAGCCTGGAGCAGCCCGATGGCCGCTGGCGTCGCGGCACCGCCCGCGTCACCCGCATTGACGCCCTCCACCCCCTGACCGGCGAGACCGGGCCCGTGCTAAGGCCCAACGACCGCCTGGTGCAGGTGCCCGCGCTGCCGGTGACCCACGCCGACGTCCTGGCTACGGCAGAGCGATTGCCGCGTACCGGCGACCTGACGCTCCACTTCATCACCCCCCTGCGTCTGGTGGAGCACGAGGACCTGGTCAAGGTTCCCTACTTCCGACCCTTGCTCCATCGCCTGGTAGAACGGATCAAGAGCCTGGCCGAGAACTTCGGCGGCGGCCCCGTGCCCTACGAGATCGCGACCCTGCGCGACCTGGCCGACGGCGTGGCCCTGGTGGAGAACCACGCCCGTTGGCTGGACCTGAGCGGCTACAGCACGCGCCTGCGCCGCGAGCAGAAGATCGGCGGGCTGGTGGGCCGCGCCACCTACCGCGCCGCCGATTGGGCTCCTTTCCTCCCCTGGCTCGTCTGGGGCAGCATCCTCCACGCGGGCAAAAACGCGGTCCAGGGCGACGGCTGGTTCGGTATGGAGGCGGGAGAGGTCAGGGTTGGCCTCCCCGGCTACCTCTCAGTCTGGGAACAGTCTGCCATCGGATAAAATCCGACGGCTGTTTTGTACAGGAAACCCGCAAAGCGGGTTTCTTACCCGTCTGCCGTCGGTTTCCCCTGTGCCGGGCTGCGCCCGGCAGGGCGCGCACGGCAACCGATGATCAGGAAGGAGGAACACATGAGCATCATCCAACACCTCGTCGTAGAGGAATTCGGCAGGCACGTCGGCAAATACCAGGAGCGGCTGCGCGTCACCGACCTGAAAAGCGGCGACAAGTTGCTGGACGC
>JADYZS010000113.1 GCA_020853075.1 Anaerolineae bacterium
CCCTGCTGCGCGGCTACTATAAGGTGGCTATCCTGCAGAAACTGCCGCTGGCCGAGAAGGATTGCCGCGAGGCAGAGCAAATTGTGCCCAAGGCGCTGGCGTGGGCAGGCCAGACTCAACGCCTGTCTGGCAGTGAAATCTTTTCACGCGAACACGCCGCCATCTGGGATTCTTGGGTACGGGCATTCCAGAACTGTTGGGAAAAGGCAACCAAGCCGTGCGTCAACCGGAACATCCCGGAGCAGTGGCACCGGGTGCTGACCTTGGGACGGCAGGCCGCGCTGTTGGAGCTGGATCCTGAATTGTACGACCCCTGGGCCGTCCCGCAATGCCCGTGCAGCCGGATTACGGCTGTGCAGGCATGGAGAGGCACCATTACTTACTCCTACAGCAAGTCTGCATCTGGCGGTGGGCAGAAGGTAGAATTGCATCAGGAAGCCAACGTGACGAGCCAACTCGCGCGCACCTCCCCCACCTATCCCAGTTTCATCGGCAGCGTCAGCGGGGCGGCGCAGATAGACCGCAGTTGGTACCTCCATGGGAACCTCGTGAGCACCACCGCGGGCGGCCCCATCGTTCCTTATGACCCCGCTGCCAACATGGGCTCCCGGATGAACCTCGTTTTGTACCAGAACACCTGCACTTACTGGTTCGGCGTGAGCGTCCATGTCAACGCCAGCACGTGCGGCAGCAGTGGCTGTAGCTCGGTCACCGCATTGGCCGGGGTCGTGAATAGCGCGTACGATAGAGTGCACCCGATATCGGACTACAACCTGACCCTCAGCGGCAGCGGCTACATGGCTGCCCATGCCGACCCCTACCCCCACCCGCGCGAGGACGTCTATTTTCCTATGGATAGCACGCTGGAATGGATTGCCAGTGAAGGCAACCTGGGGAACGCCTGGGTGACCTGGAGTTTCACGCCGATGGATGTGCCGCCCGGCCCGTGAGCACAGGGCCTGGTGCAAGAGGTCTGTCCTTTCGTACAGGAGGGAACCGGACTGCCTGTATGATAGTCGGGTGTTTTGTGGTATGATGGTGGTGTGGGGGAAGACACCCGATGAACACCGAGGGCGAGGTCTGGGAGGCGTGGGTAGAGATGAACTACCGGCTTGGCAAAGACCCGTCGGTGCATGGCGGAGCAGAGCATCTGTTGTATGTGGGAAGAAAGAGAAGTCCCAGGCTCTCACCCCCGGCCCCTCTCCCGCAAGCGGGAGAGGGGAGTCGGCTAAAACCCTCTCCCCTTTGGGGAGAGGGCGGGGTGAGGGGTGGTGAAGGTAGTTGTTAATGGGCACTCATAGGGACGAATAGGATAGAGTTGGTCAGAAAGGAGAGTCTGAGATGTCAGCCAAGAACGAGAAGTACGTGCGTGCCGCCCGCCTGGCGGACGTGCAAACCGCCGGCCGCCTGGCCGTGCAGGTAGATGGGCACAACCTGGCCTTGTTTGCCCACGACGACCAGGTCTATGCGGTGGACAATCGCTGCCCCCACATGGGCTTCCCCCTGGATCGGGGCACCGTCAAAGAAGGCATCCTGACCTGCCATTGGCATCACGCCCGTTTTGACCTGAAGAGCGGGGGCACCTTTGACCAGTTCGCCGACGACGTGCAGGTCTTTCCGGTGCGCCTCCGCAATGGCGAGGTGTGGGTGGATCTGGCGCCGCGTGCCGATGCTCTCGCCCACCAGCGCGCGCGCTTGCGGGACGGCCTGGAGCGCGACATCTCCCTTGTCATTGCTAAGGCCGTCATCGCGCTGATGGATGGCGGCGGCGATCCCTCCGACCCATTCCGTATCGGCCTGGACTTCGGTGTCCATTACCGGCAGGGAGGCTGGGCGCAGGGTCTGACAATCCTGACCTGCATGATGAATCTCCTGCCGCACCTGAAAGCCGAAGACCGCTCCCGCGCCTTCTATCACGGGTTGACCGCCGTGGCGAATGATTGCGACGGCGTGCCGCCCCGCTTCGGCATCCGCCCGCTGCCGGTGACCGGCACAGACTTGCCGACGCTCAAGCAATGGTTCCGCCAGTTCGTAGAGGTGCGCGATGGCGAGGGCGCCGAGCGTTGCATCGTCTCTGCTGTACGCGCGGGCGCCAACGACAAGCAGATGGCCGACATGCTTTTCGCCGCGGCCACCGACCATCGCTACATCCAGGTCGGTCACGTGGCCGACTTCACCAACAAAGCGTTGGAGGCACTGGACATCGCGGGCTGGCAGCACGCCGAGCCGGTGTTGAGCAGCCTGGCCTCCGCCTATGCAAATGCCAACCGCATGGAGGAATCCAACGCCTGGCGCAATCCGGTGGATTTGATCGCGCTCCTGGAACACTCCTTTGCCTTGCTGCCCGTCGCATTGGAGGGAGGCCGCAGCCGCCGCGGGAAATGGCGAGGCCGCGACGCGATGATAGAGGTGCTGTTGGGCGAGGACCCGCAGGCCATTGCCGACGCGCTCCTGGCAGCACTCCGTGAGGGATGTACCGAGGAAGAGTTGGCCGGGACAGTGGCCTACGCTGCGGCGCTCCGTCTGGCCCGCTTCCACACCAGCAACGACTTCTTTGACTGGGATACCGCGCTACATACTTTCACCTTCGCCAATGCTATACATCAAGGGATACGGCGCGCCCCTTCGCCTGAACTCCTGCGCGGCGTCTTTGATGCCGCGATGAGCGTCTATCTGGATCGCTTCCTGAACGTGCCGCCAGCGCGCCTGCCGGAGTCCAACGGCGCGGGCAAAAGGCCGAGCACGATCATAAACGAATTGCCGTCGCTTCTGGATCGCCAACAACAGGTGAACGAGGCAGGACGGTTGGTCGCAGAGTATGTGCATGGTGGCGGCGAGCCGACCCATCTGTTGGCCGCGCTGGGGAACCTGTTGCTGCGGGAGGATCGGAACTTCCACACGATCCAGACGATTGAGGCGGCGTTCCGCCAGTACGAACTCCTGCGGGGGACGCCCGCGGCGACCCATGTGCTGGTAGCCGCGGCCCGCTATCTGGCGGCCCACGCGCCCACCACGCGCGCGCAGGGACAGACCTACCAGATCGCCTACCGGCTGCACCGAGGCGAGAAGTTGTTTGAGGAGGCGTGAGGGCGTTACCGTTGGTTGGAAACCGACGGCAACTGAGTAGGGGCGAGGCATGCCTCGCCCCTCAAACCCGCAGCCTTCGTATTCTATCCGGTGCCGAACTTACGAGGAGGAAAGAATACAACCATCACCGTTGCGTTCGCGCGCAAGCGGATCAGGAAATACTATGCTCCAATCCATCCGTTGGCTTATCCCCTTTGTCTTGCTCACGGCTGCCTGTGGTTCCGTGTCTCCCACCATATCCCCCACAGAGTCCCCTAGTGCCACCCCTGTTCCTACCGAGACATTGGTCGCGGCGGCGACCGCCACGGCGACACCGAGGCCATCTCCCACAGCGACGCTCGTTCCGACCGGCACGCCCACGGCGACCGCCCTGCCAACGCGAACTCTTGTCGCTACGGCAACCGGCACGGTTCCACCCAGGACGTCGCCGACGCCGACGCGCGCGACCTCTCGCTTCCCATCCGCTCCCAGGCCAGGCGATTACAAACTAGCCTTGCTGGTGGATGGCCTGCGCAGGCCCACTTACCTGACCCACGCGGGCGACGGGGCAGGCCGCGTCTTCGTCGTTGAGCAGGTGGGCCGCATCCTGGTCGTGGCGAACGGCCAACTTCTTGAGCAGCCCTTCCTGGATATATCCTCTATCGTCCGCAGCAGCGGCTCGGAACAAGGGCTCCTCAGCGTCGCCTTTCATCCCCGATATGCCAGCAATGGCCGCTTCTTCGTGAACTACACCGACGAGAGGGGAGATATCGTCGTCGCCCGCTACAACGTGACCCTGGACCCCAACGTCGCCGACCCGGAGAGCGCGCAGACCCTCCTGACCATTGACCAGCCCTACGCCAACCACAACGGCGGCCAAATCCAGTTCGGCCCCGACGGCTACCTCTACGTCGGCATGGGCGACGGCGGCTCGGCGGGCGACCCCCAGGGCAACGGCCAGAATCTTGGCGCTCTCCTGGGCAAGATGCTGCGCATTGACGTGGACGCGGCCTCTCCCTACGGCATCCCGCCCGATAACCCATTCCGCAATCGCGGCGACGCGAAACCCGAAATCTGGGCCTACGGCGTGCGTAATCCGTGGCGCTTCAGTTTTGACCGCGCCACTGGCGACCTGTACATGGCCGACGTGGGCCAGAACGCTTATGAAGAAGTAAATTTCCAGCCGGCGGCCAGCCGCGGCGGGGAGAACTACGGCTGGAACTTCATGGAGGGGAATCATCCGTACGGCGGGCGCAGCAATCGTCCCGAGTTCACGCCGCCTGTGGCCGAGTATTCTCACTCCGAAGGCGGCTGCTCGGTGACGGGAGGCTACGTCTATCGGGGTGCGCGCCTCCCCGGACTGACCGGCATCTACCTCTTCGGCGACTACTGCACCGGCCTGACCTGGACGATTTATCGCTCCACGCCGGACAAATGGGAGCGGCAGTTGTTCCTCAGGACGAACCTGCGCATCAGTTCTTTCGGTGAGGACGAGGCCGGTGAGTTGTACGTCCTTGACCACGCGGGAGCGGTCTATCGGTTGGAACCTGCCTCCTAACATAGCACGATTGAGCTCTTCGCGACCTCTCTCCACCCCCTTCTCCCCCGCTGGGGGAGAGGAGGGGTTTTTGTTGGGAACCCTTTGCGGCGCAGCGGTGTATATAACGTAGAACGAACCTCTCGCGAGAGGCTCACGTGAGCGAATCAGACCTGGTCATCCGTGCCTGCCAGGGGGACGAGATAGCCTGGGAGTCGCAGGTTCGCCAGCACCAGGAAGCGGTTTTCCGGCTGGCGTATCTTCTCCTGGGCGATGCCGACGAAGCCGAGGACGTGGCCCAGGAGACCTTCATCCGCGCCTTCCGCGCCCTGGACCGCTTTGACGCGTCTCGCCCTCTGCGTCCCTGGCTCCTGCGCATTGCGACCAACCTGGCCCACAACCGGCGCCGGGCCGTTGGCCGCTACCTGGCTGCCGTGCGCCGCTTCTTTCTGGCAGACCCGGAGGGGATACCGGAGACAGGGGACGCGGGCCTGCACAAGACGGATGCCCAGGCTCTCTGGCAGGCCGTGCGGCGTTTGAGTCAGGCCGACCAGGAGGTGATTTACCTGCGCTACTTCCTGGAATTGTCCGAGGCGGAAATGGCCGCGGCCCTGGACGTGGCAGCGGGCACGGTGAAATCGCGCCTGCACCGGGCATTGCAACGACTACGAGCGTTGGTGGAGCAGGAGTATCCGGCGCTGCGGGAGGCCTACGAAGGATGAGCGAGCAGTCATCTGAGAGATGGGAGACGCACCTGCAAGCCGCAGCCCGCGCCTTCCCTTACCCTCCGACCCCCGACATGGCCGGCGCGGTGACGCGGCGGTTATCCATACGGGGCGCGCGTCCAGCGGCTCCCCACCCGCGCTGGGCCTGGGCGGCGATTGCCATTGCGTTCATCGTAATCGGGCTCCTGGCCGTGCCCCAGGTGCGGGCCACAGTCGTAGAATTCCTGCGGGTGGGGGTCGTGCGCATCTTTCTTACCCAACCCACCCCGGCGGCCACGCGGCTCCCTGGGGGGCAGACAGGTACGCCGCCGCTGGTCTCCGTCCTTGACCTGGTCGGCGAAACCACCCTGGCCGATGCCGAGGTCCGGTTCGGTTCCCCGATCCGCCTCCCGACCTACCCCTCGGATCTGGGGCCGCCCGATAGAGTGTTCTTCCAGGACATGGGTGGGCCTATGATCGTGCTGGCGTGGCTGGATCGTGAACGGCCTGAGCGCGCGCGGCTCAGTCTGCACCTGTTATCACCCGAAGTCTTTGCTGAGAAGATCCGGCCCCAGATCGTTCAGGAAACCACCGTTCACGACGCACGCGCCTTGTGGACAGAGGGGCCGCACTTGCTGCAATTCCGGCGTGGCAACGCGACCTTCTACGACAACAGGCGGCTGGTGCAAGGGAACACCCTGATCTGGACGGACGGTGGCTTAACCTATCGCCTGGAAACCGATTTGCCCCTGGCCGAAGCCGTGCGCATCGCCGAATCGCTACGATAGCACTTTGAGCATCTCTCCCCTTCCGTGATACAATGGGATCATTCAAATTGCCCATCACGGAGGCCGCATGGTCGCGCTCCTCAGTGTTCTGCTGATCCTCCTCATACTTCTCAGCATCCTCGCCCTCCTCCTCGCCGGCCTGTATGCCTACGTCTTTCGCCGCCCGCTGGCACAGCACAGCGGCACCCTCTCTGGGCGCGGCTTGCAGAATCCCGTGGAGGTCATCCGCGACAGGTGGGGCGTGCCCCACATCTATGCCCATGATTTGCCCGACCTCCTCTTTGCCCAGGGCTACACCCACGCGCAGGATCGTCTCTGGCAGATGGAGTTCCAACGGCGCGCCGCCTCTGGCCGTCTGGCCGAGATCTTCGGGCGCATCGCGCTGGATGCAGATCGCTTCACCCGCACCCTCGGCTTTCGCCGCACGGCCAAGACCGAGGCAGACGCGCTGGATGGGGAAACCCGCTCTTTGCTAGCGGCCTACTGTCAGGGGGTCAACGTGTTTATGGAGTCGCATCGTGGCCGCCTCCCCGCTGAGTTCACCCTGTTGGGGATCAAGCCGGAGCCGTGGACGCCGGAAGACACCATCGTCTGGACGAAGTTGATGGGCTGGAACCTGAGCGCAAACTGGGAGGCAGAACTGGTGCGCGCACAACTCGTGGCCCATCTGGGGCCCTATCGCGCGGCGGAGTTGGAGCCCAACTATCCGCAGGACAACCCCACCATCGCCCCACCCGGCCTTCACGCCCTGGACGCGTCCGCGCTCCTCCTGGAGCATTACGAGCGGGCAAAGGAGTGGCTGGGGCCGACGGGCGCCCCCCTGGGTAGCAACAATTGGGTGCTGGACGGCCAGAAGTCGGCCACGGGCAAGCCGCTCCTCGCCAACGACCCTCATCTGGCCGTGGCGATGCCGGGCATCTGGTACGAGAACCACCTGGTCGCCGGTGACTTTGCGGTGACGGGCGTCTCCCTCCCCGGCGTCCCCTTCGTCGTCATCGGCCACAACGAGCGCGTCGGCTGGGGGATGACGGCCACGCTGCCAGACAATCAGGATTTGTTCGTGGAGCGCTTTGATCCCTCTAATCCGACGCTCTACCAGTTCCGTGGTGATTGGGAAGCCGCGCGCATCTATCGGGAGGTCATTCGCATCAGGAGTGAGACCGCCCCGCTGACGCTAGAGGTGAGAGAGACGCGCCACGGGCCCGTGATTTCCGACGTGGTGAAAAGTCCCGTGCCTCTCGCTCTCTCCTGGACGGGCTTTTCGCCTCAGCAATCGTTGCGCGCGGCCCTCCGTCTCAACGCGGCTCGCACGACGGGGGAGGCGCGTGCTGCCCTCTCCGGTTGGGGTGTGCCGGTCATGAATTTCGTCTTCGCCGACGTGGGGGGCAACGTCGGCTATGAGATGGCGGGCGCGGTGCCAGTGCGGGCCTGCGGCCAGGGGCTCGTCCCCGCGCCCGGCTGGACAGGAGAGTACGAGTGGGCGGGGATTTTGCCCAACGTGGAGTTGCTCCGCCTGGATAACCCGCCGGAGCATTTCATTGCTACGGCCAACAACCGCGTTGTGGGTGACAGTTACCCCCACTTCCTTACCATTGAGTGGTCGCCCGGCTATCGCGCGCGGCGCATTGTGGAGATGCTGAGTGTCAAGCGCCGCCTGACTTTGGCCGATTGCCAGCAGATGCAACTGGACGTGACCTCAATCCTCGGCCAGGAGATAGCCCCCTACTTTACCGCATTGGAGCCCACGGGCCACTGGGAACGCATCGCCCTGCGCGCTCTGCGCGGTTGGGATTATCGTCTGGATACCGAAAGCGTCGGCGGAGCCATCTATGAACTCTGCCTGGTGCATCTCCTGGATCTGGTCTTCGCCCAAAAACTGGGCCCTTTGGGCGAGCCGTTCTTGGGCGCGGGAGTCTCCCCCCTGTCGCCTGTGTCTGGCTTGATGGGCCGCGCCGTTGTCCGCCTGGTGGAACTCTTATCTCAGGAATCCTCTCCCTGGTTTGCCGACGCCGCGACGGGCCGGGAGCGGACGCGCGACGAGGTGCTGGCCGAAGCCCTGAGGCGAGCCGTGCGCACGCTGCGGGAGACCGTAGGCGACGAGCCGCGCCGCTGGCAGTGGGGACGTTTGCACCAGGTGCAGTTCGTCCATCCCCTGGGGACGTTGCGTCTGTTCCGTAGTGTCTTCAGCCGTGGTCCCTATCCCCTGGGCGGAGACAGCGAGACGGTGAATCAGGCGGGATACCGGCTGCGCCCGCCCATCGGCATGGTGCACGTTTTCGCGTCGTATCGCCAGGTGCTTGATTTTGCCGCCTGGGATCGCTCCGTCGCGGTGCATACGACGGGGCAATCGGGCCAGCCGGGCCATCCGCATTATGCCGACCAGCTGGCGATGTGGCGAGAGGGAGAATATCACCCGATGCTCTGGTCACGCGCCCGGATAGAGGAAAACGCCGAGGCCAGACTCAGGTTAGAGCCGAGGTCTTTTGTGGCAAACACTGTCCATCAGTTGGAAACCGACGGCAGTTAACCAGAAAGCCCGCTCTGCGGGCTTAACACGAACGTGCAGCCGTCGGATTACATCCGATGGCAGGCCAAGGGAGTCAGCGGCCCCGCGCCAATATATAGACTCTCAGCGCTACCAGCAAGGCGACGGCCAGAACTGCTGAAATCAGCGGGTCAACCATTGCCGCAAACAGAACGACCAGCCCGGCCAGGATACCGATGATGCTTTCATCTTTTGTACTCATTGTCTTCATGAGCGATCTCCTTTAGTTCCTTGAACATTCTAAGCCGGTTGACCGCAAGGCTGCCAGCAGCCGTTCCGGCGAGTCACCTTTGCTGACGAAGGCATCGGCCCCAGAGAGCAAAGCGGCCTTTTCCGCTTCCGGGCGGCCACTGAGGACGATCACCGAGACGCAAGGACAGACGGCGCGCAGGGCGCGTAGCAGGACCCCAGACGGCATACCGGGCAATTCCCAATCCAGAAGGATAAGATCGGGCCGAGCCATCTGGGCCTGCGCCAGCAACTCCTGGGCTTCGGCGGCTTCGCCGGCCACATACACCCCTGGTTCTTGTTCCAGTAGCAATCGCAGTGCAGAACGTACCTTCGCTTCTTTATCAGCCAACCAGATACGCACACCGATCACTCTTATCACCTTAACCTCGTTTCCTTTCTTCTACATCTAGTGTAAACCAAAATCTCCCTAGATGCACCAGGCATCTGGGGAGATTTTGCTTCCTACTTATGGGGAGTCTTTTCCCTGGTCAGGTGACCAGGGGAAGGCTAACCTGCGTCCGCGACTTCTGGGGCTATGACCGTTACCGGCTTTGGTGCAGGTAGTTTGAACTTGATCCAGATGATCGGTACGAGGAAGACCGTCACCAGAATCGGGGCATAGAAGGGCGTCTGTGGCCCGAAGCGCGTCCACAGCAGGGCCGCGAAGTAGGGGGCAGGAAGAGAGATGATGCCGATGCTGGTAGAAAAAAGCCCAAAGGCTGTGCCGCGCAGGTGATTAGGAACGGCTTTGGAGATCAGAGCGTTGTAAGCCGGGGCCATCAATGCGTAACCTACGCCGAAAAGAACCCATGCCACAACCAATCCGCCGAAGGCGCGGCTGCCGAGGAAGACCGAGAACCCGGCCGCGATAACGACGAAGCCACTGGCAATACCCAGACGTACTCCCTTTTTATCGGAGAGCCAGCCTGCCCCGGCCATGAGAAGCATGGTGGTCAGCGCAGAGATAGACGACAGCCAGCTGATCTGTGTGTACGACAAGCCGATCAGGTTCTGCAGATACAGTGGTTGTAGTTGCGAGGTCATATTGTAAGTGATGTCGCGCGCGCCGTCGGAAATCATGATCCAGGTGATAATGCCGCCACCCACCACCAGACCGGCGAGGGCTTTCAGGCTCGTGCCCAAGCCCGCGATGCTGGGAGGGGTACGTTTTCTAACTTCTTGCCGCCGCGCGCCGCGGGCCATAAATACGCGAATAATAGCCGCGGTCGTATAGAAGGCTGCGGCGACCAGGAACATGGCCTTGAAGCCGAAGAATTCTGACAGGTAACCACCGATAGGCGGGCCGACGATGCCGACAACCATGAAAAGCCCTTCCGTCAGGCCATACACCCGCCCGCGCGTTTCTTCGGTGGATTGCTCTGCAATAAAGGCTTGAAAACTTGGCGCGACGAACGCTACGGCCAAAGCCGTAAGCACGCTTGCCAGGAGAAGCCATTGCCACGAGGGGGCGAGCAATAGCACTGCGTAACTCGCTACCCCGGCCATGCTGCCGATGGCGATGGCCTGCAAGCGGCCCAGCGCGTCCGAGAGCCAGCCGCCGAGGATCTGAAAGGCAAGAGGGGCGACGGCTCCCAACGTGAAAAAGAGCCCCACCTGGCCTACACTTGCGCCGAGCGTTTGCAGATACAACGGAAACAACGGCTGGAAGATGTGCCCGGCGATGTTCGCCAGGATCATTGTGCCCATGAAGAGCAGCAAAGGGCGGGTGAGCAGAGGTGGTTTATTGGTTTTCAAGAGTTTCCTTTTTTATTCTGACCTCCAAACAAACTCAGCCACTGGAGCGTGCTATCCACAGCACGGGACGAGTTGATCAGAGTGTGTGCTTCTTTTGGAAGCGAAAACCCCATGGCCGTTCGCTGTTGGCGACCACCAGGGCCCAGGCGATAACCCCCGCGCTGGTGATGATGGGGATGAAATCGCGGCCCGCAGCCGAGGCGCTGAGCAGGTCAAAGAGCGCGTGCCAGATGGCGACCATGAGTATGCTCCCTCCGGTGCCGTTGTAGAGCCAGGTGAGAAGCACCGCGCCACATAGCACGCTGAAGGCGATGGCTGGTATCATGATCCAGCCCATCCCTACGTAGGTCTCGTGGTAGAAGAAAGACGGGACGTGCCAGAGCGTCCACAGCAGGCCAAGAACAAGGGTAGCCCGCGACACGCTCATCGTCCGCTGCAAGCGCGGCAAGGCAAACCCGCGCCAGCCGATCTCCTCACCGAAGCCGAAAGTGATCAGCCACAGCGGCAGGACGCCCCAGCCGAGATAGGGCAGGTAGTTCGCCTGGCCGAGCAGTCGCAGGTCGGGCCATTCACCCTGGAGCAGGCGCATGGCCAGGCCGGCCAGGATGAAGAGCACGACCGGCGACAGGACGGCAAACGCCGCATAAGCCCGCTCTACCCGCCACTTGGTAATCCGTCCCCACAGTTCAGCCAGGCCGTTCCTGCCGGTCGTCAGCGCGGTGACGACGAGCGCGGCGAGCGCAGGGCCAAACGACGCGAGGTAGTGAACCGAGTATGGGATTTGCACATTCGTCCAGCCCTGTCGCACCGCGATCAGTGGGATGTAGATGGCCCACGAGAAGGCGATGGCGAGGCCGAAGTAGAGGGCCAGGGCGTGGCGTTTTAGCCAGGATAAGAGGTGGGTTGTCATAGGTTTTTCCTGATCTCAACTTATGGCAAACTCTGGGCAACCCGCTCCCGCAGCAGGTCCTTGCAAGTTCATGGCCTGTTCCCAGTGTAAACCAGAATCTCCCCGAACGCACCAGGCATCTGGGGGGACTTGGCACGGACAGGTGGCTAGTATTCTACCTGGTCAGGTGACCAGGGCCTCGCGTAGTGAGATATGATATAATGCGGAGAGGAACTTGCTTATACTCAATATGGAGGTTTGCTTCGGTGAGAAAGGAGCCGTCGGCTACCTTGCGCCCAGGGCTCTGGGGGCGTTGGTTAGGCGTGGGGGCAGGTGCCTTCGCCCTGACCCTGCATGTCACACTTCTCTTCTTCAACCCTTATAGCGATGTCCCCCCGGAGTTAGGCACGTATGCGCTGTTTGGCTTCATGAGTCTGTTTGCCATTCTGGCAATCTGGGCTTCGTGGAATCTCAAGCCTATCTGGCTCGTCGCCGCCTTCATCGGTGCGTTTCTCCCGATGGGGTTAATTCTCTTGGTCACGGTCAGTTTCTTCAGTTTGATCGGCGTGGCGAATATCCTATACCTGGTGGCTGCCCTCGGCATCTCCTCGTATAACCGGGCTTTCTCAAGATGACGCCACGCTAGACTCTACGCAACGCTTCTCTAACCGGGTTGAGAACTACGTCAGATACAGGCCCACGTATCCCCACCAGGCCATTATTCCTCTCAGCGGCGCACCAACTTGATGGCCTGGGTTGCGCCCGAACCGGCGCGGCGGGCGATGTAGGCTACCAGTTCTGCCAGCGCTTCCAGGTGGCGCGCGTTCTGCAACGGCCCCACGTCCACAGGCTCAAAGCCGATCTCGCCGATGAGCCCGGCAACCGTCCCTTTGGCTGCGTCGTCATCCCCACAATAAAAGACCGTCGCATTCTGAGAGCCGAACTGCGGGCTGGAGTGGATGATGCTGGCATAAATGTAGTTGAACGCCTTCACTACCTTTGCGCCATTGGCCCATCTCGCGATCTCCTCCGCGCCGGAGGTCGTGTAGCCCACGGCAGCCGAGATGCCGCCCGCTATCTCGGTGTTGGTGCAGTCTATGAGGATTTTCCCTGCCAGCGACCCGGCGGCCTGGATCGTGTTCTTCGCCCCTGCCCAGGCGACGGCGAACAGGAGCACGTCGCCGAACTGCGCGGCCTCGGCGATAGTGCCGACCCGCGCGCCAGGCCCGATGGCGCTCGCCAACGCCTGCTTCGTTTGCGGATGGCGCGAGCCCAGGAGGACCTTGTGACCCTTGCCTGCCCAGAGTTTCGCCAGGCCGCTCCCCATCTTGCCCGTGCCGATGATGCCGATGTTCATGTATCACTCTCCTCGCAACTCTGCGGGCCACTCGCGCGGCTTATCGCTCACCCCTTGCAGGATAATGAAGGCGACCACGACAAAGACCAAAAGCGCTACCACCGCCGTCGGGCGTCCCCAATTGAGCACACTGACGACTATGCCCCACACCAAAGGCCCGATTACCTGACCGAAGCGGCCTGCCATGCTATAAAGCCCGTAGAATTCGCCCAGGTATCTAGGCGGCGAGAGACGCAGCATATAGACGCGATCCGACGCCCAGGTGCCGCCCAACGCAATGCCCGCCAGCGCGCCCACGCCCCAGAAGAGCGAGGGCATGTCCACCCA
>JADYZS010000114.1 GCA_020853075.1 Anaerolineae bacterium
CCTGCGCTACCTGCGCTCTTCTCGTCGCAAACGACCTTTGCAACTCACCGAGGCGGCCCGCCGTTTCGGCCAACTCCTGATCAGCCAACCACCCCTCTACCTCGTCACTTAAGTTGACGCATATGGGGGCCGGGGGTGAGGGGTGAAGATACTCCTGCGGTCTCTCTCCGATGAAGATACCTACCCTTGTAAGGGGAGAGGAGGGGGTAGAGAGAGGCAGCAATCACACCTTAAAACTTTACAGCGTATTTTATCACCCGATCCGGTTCCTGCTCAATCATGCGCCACACTTCCGGCCCCTCTTCAATAGGAACGATGGGGTCAATCATGCCGGAAACTGTAAGCCGTCCCTGGCGCATCATGCTGACGATGCAGTCAAAGGCCCGGTTGGTATCCCAGCGAGGGTAATCGCGCGGCGGGTGGCCCCAGCCGCAGCCGTGGGGCACGACCAGGGTTAAGCGGTTATGATGCCACTCGCGGCCAAGCCAAAGTCCGCGCGATTCCCCCTGGTAGAAGCCCGCAGAGCAGACCGTACCGGCCACGCGCGCCGCACGGATGGCCGTGTGCAGGGCCGCGTAAGCACCTGAGACCTCAATAGCGACATCCACACCTGGCCCGCCAAGGAGGCGATGGATCTCTACTGCCGGGTCGCCGGCCTTGGGGTCTACCACGTGATGGGCTCCGTTGCGAGTGGCACACTCGCGGCGTTTGGCGATCATGTCAACGGCGAAGACCTGCTCCGCGCCGCTCAGTACTGCCATGCGCACCGCCATCAGGCCGATGGCCCCCAGGCCGATGACTGCCACCGTTTCGCCGAAACGCACGTTGGACTCGCGAACGCAGTGGATCGCCACGTGGGCAGGGTCTAAGCAGACGGCCACCAACGGGTCAATGGTGCCCAACTCCCAGAGACGGTCCTGGTTACAGATGTTCGTCTCACGGACATCCATGAAGCCCATCACCCGGTCGCCCACTTTCCAGCGGGTCACTTCAGGGCCTACGGCCACGACAACGCCGACCCCATTGTTGCCGGTGCCCCCCGGAGCCTTTGGCTTCGGAGGACCTTGCTCTTCTTGCGGCACAAATATCCGCATCTTCTGGTCAAAATTCTGGCCGCGGAAGTTCAAGCCCTCAAACCCGGCTGTGGTTGTCCCATGTTTCCCGGAGGCAAGTTCCGTTTTGACCAGAACTTGACCGACCTGTAAAGGTGGGTCTTCGTACTCCAAGACCCCAACCTTATGGGGGGCTGTGATGGCTAAACGACGTGGCATAAATGGTTCCTCCTCAGATGGATTGATGATGATACCAAGGATGATGCGGATTAACCCACTTCTGGCGTGGCATCCTGCCAGCAGATCTTGAGGAAATGGGCTGCCGCGGGAAGCGTCTCGGTAGCTTTACCGGGGACACCGCACTCCAGCGCCAGCCAGCCCTGAAAGTTCATCTCTCGCAGGGCGCGGAAGGGCCGGACGAAATCGGTGTGGCCGTGTCCCGGCAGCGAACGGTTGCTATCGGCCAGATGGATGTGGCCCACATGCGCGACCACAGACCGCAGCGAGGCGGGTATATCGGCCTCTTCAATACTCATGTGGAACATATCGGCCATGATCTGCACACGCGGGTCGTTCACCGCGCGGCAGAGGTCGGCGGCCTGGGCCACCGTCCGCAGGTACTTAGCCTCGTAGCGGTTGAGCGGCTCCAGAAAGATCTTCGCGCGCCCGCCCGCCGTCTTCTCTAAGGCCGACTTCAGGATCAGGGTTGCCATTTGGGTAATGAGGGTGCGCTCGTCCATGAGGGGCGAGAGGTCGGGCATTGTCACGGGCGGGCGGATGGGCAAGGCAACGACGCCGCGCGCGCCCAACGTATCCGCCAGTTTCAGCATCTGCACCAGGCCGGCGAGCCGCTTCTCTCGCTCCGCCGGGTCAGGATGGACGAAATCGTCGGTTCCCTTCGTGCAGAGACTACTGACAGGGAGACCGCTGGCCGTCATCGCTTTCTCAATCTCGGCCAGGTGATCGGGCATTGGGCTGGGGAAACCCCAGGCTACCACTTCTACGCCCGCAAAACCGTACTCTGCTGCGCGCTGGAAACGTTCGCTCAGGTCGGCGCCGGGGAGTAGCGTTTGCTGGATGGATAGGTTCACGATAGCCTCCTATGTGTCATCATGGTTGGTAGAGCCATGCTTCCGTTTGCCAGGTTACCTCACCGGGAAGGAGCGCGACAGATTCAAACCGGATAGGTTGTCCGCTGTGAGCAGGTTCCACCTGTAGCGCAAAAAGAAGCCAGGGGCTGCCGGGGCCATTGTAGCCCCAATGTCCAGGCACCTTCTTGGGAATCAACTCCTCGTCTCCTGACCAGGCATGAAAACGGATGAGGTCGTTGATTTCCTTATGATACCAGTGCGCGCCATCTTTTGCCAGCCGTACGACGAACGCCAACGAACGCGCCGCGCGGGTGACCGGCAATGGTATTACCCCGGCCATCGCCCGCAGCGAGTAGTTGGAGATGTCGGAGTGAGACGTCTGCGGTATAGGTAGGGAGACCGCGTCCGGTGCGACGTCGCGGGCCTCTACCGTCAGGCGGACGCTTTCGGCGACCTGGGGCGCGTTCCATGACCGCCAGCCACTGGTGTCCAATCCGCTCCCTGCTTCCAGGATGACCACCCCAAAGGGGCGGAGCGACAGTTCTATCGTGTCACCGAAGGCGAAGCGTTCTCCACCGGGCGGCGCGAGGAGGCCGCGCGTGGGGTATCGCTGGCGCACCAGGAACCCACGATCTGTTGGTTGTAACCCGACTGACCCATCAAGCCGCAGCACAAGCCGCGCCGCGCTGAAGCCGGGATTGCTGATCGTGATGACGGTATGGGCGCCGTCGCCGGCCGCGTAGCCATAAACCTCGGCCTGCCAGGGGTCGCCCAGGATCGGCCGCGTATGGAGGTAAAGCCGCCAGTTCTCCTGCAGGAAGGCGTACCATTCGGCGAGAAAGGTGACATCTTCATCGTCAAAGGTGGCGAGGTTGCCAAACAACTGGCTCATCAGGCTTCCCCGCGCCAGGTCCAGCAGCCAGGCCTCGCGCCAGTCTTCCTTGCCCATGCGGTTCGCCCAATCCACGTTGCCGATCCAGATGCCGAGGCTGTCCTGGGCGATGAGCGGCAAGAACTCAGCGTAGTGCGCCGCCTGGTCAAGATTGTGGCTGGTGCCGGCGCGGAAACTGGGATTGGGGGAACTGGCAACCGCGGCTGCCTCCATCAGAAGACCCTTGTCCTGGATCGTGTCGCCGTACAAGAGCCAGAAAGGCGACTTGTAGCCCCAATACCAGATCACAAAGGCGTCGGGGCAGGCGCGATAGACGGCACGCGCGATCTCTACCATGCTGTCCATCTGCGCTTCCACCGAATACTTACCGGGGAGATGCCCGTGCTCCGTGCTGTTGCAGTAGAAGCGCGCCATGTCAAACTTGAATGCCCGTACGTTGTTCTCGCGAATGTGGTAGAGGGCGGCATCCCGCAGAACGGTGCGGTACGGCTCCGCGGCAACGCAGAGGTCGTATTGGCCGCGCGGGCGCGGCACCACGCAGCGTTGCACAGGCGGATAGTCGCCGCAGGCCCAAGCCCCGTAATTGGTGGAAAACCAGAGCCCGAATTTGGTGCCGATCTCACCTACGGCCTGCACCAATGCGCCAGGGCCGCGCGGGAACTCGTCGCGCCGGAACCAGGTGAGGTCAGAAGCGTGGTCCTGCCAGCCGAGGTCAATGATGTAGTAATCAAAGGTGATGCCGCGCTGGCGGAAATCGGCCAGCATCGCCACAGTATCCAGCGCGATTCCCTCGGTGTAGTGGAACATGGGGTCTTTGGGGTTGGTCGTATCCACCAGCCCCAGGGGATCGTAGATGGAGACCCACTGGTCTTTCCGTTTCCCGTTCTTGCGCAGATACTCTAAGAACCCTGCGCGCGCCTTGCCCGGTTCGGTCACGCCGAAGAGGGCGACCTTGCTCAACAGACCCTGCCTGGGCGCAAGGGTCACGCCTGGGAAATGGCGCAGCCGGATCGCATCACCGAGACCCTGGTTCACGGCAGCAGGATGCTCCAACGCGCAATAGGCTTCGTCATCAAGCAGAATGGGCGTCCCGAATCCGCCACCTGTGGTCGCGCCATCCAACCGGAAGTCTTCCACGTCCACGTCTAAGAGCAGGCGGGGCGACAGGCTGCGGTTCCGCACCTCAACCTTCTTGCGCACGATGGGCTCACCAGCGCGCACCTGGTAATGGAATACAACCTCCACTTCCGCTTCCTTGTTTTCCATCCAGAACTTGGCCCACCGCCACTCGCGGTCGCCACCTGCCAGCCAGTCTCGTAATCGGAATTCGCTCACCACTCTGTCCGGCACGCCCACGGTGATGAACTGATCCACCAGGCGGCTGCGGGACATGTAGTGCTCCATCTCAGCCGGGATCATGGAGGGAAGCCGCTTGTCCAGGCGACCCACCTGCACGGCCAGCAGATTTTCTTCGCCGAAGTGAATCGCAGGGTAAGCCGGATGGTCGGGCGGCAAAACGAAGGGAGCCGGTTCGCGCCAAAGTCCTTGTACCTCGCGCGTGCCGATTTCCTCACCATTGACAAAGACACGGTAGAATTGCCAATCCTCGTTATCGTAGCCGCCCAGAACGAAGGTGAGCGGTTGGTCGGCAACTCCGGCAGGAAGGCGGAAGGGAGAGCGAAACCAGCCATACCCCGGCCAGACAGGGTCTGTGTCGCCGCGCGGCGTTTCGCCGACGGCGGTGAAGCAATCCACGAAACGCCAGGCATGATCGTCGTGATCGGGCCGGTGGTAGCCCGCGCGATATCCGGCATCCTCAGCAGGCAACACGGCCTCTCGCGTCCCTGGCCGATAGTGCCAATAGGGAATCTCTACGCGCTCGGCGGTTGTGGCGAAAGCCAAGCGCGCCTCGGTGCGTGTGTCCAGCGTCCAACGGCGGCCAGTTCGCTTGTTGACGAGGGCAACGGTGCGCACCGAACTGTCCGCCAGCGAAAGAACCCGCTCAACCTGGGCGTTCCCGATGCGGATGGTATCGCCGTCCTGGTGGACGTAGCACTCAGCCGAGTCCCAGTTTCGGTGATACATTGGATTGCTTCCTCCCGCTACTTTCGGAACTGGGGCAGCCATTCCGCCTGGAGCGCGAGGAGTTCATCCATTGCCTTCTCCGCCGCCTCCACCGAATGGATCAACGGATGGGCCAGGATCGCTTGCAACAGTTGTGACCGGCTCCCGCTCAGGGCCGCGTCCACCGCCAGTTCCTGGCTCAAGATGAGGGAGTTCTGTAGGCCGACCAACGCCTTCGGGAGTTGCCCCATGGCAAAGGGATGCGCGCCCTGGCGATCCACCGTCGCCGCGACCTCCACGATGCCGTCATAAGGCAGGTTGGAGATGGCCCCGCGATTGGGCACGTTGACCACGAAGGTCTCACCCAGGTTATTGGCGATGGCTGCCATCACCCGCACGGCCAGGTCGCCGTGGCCGCCGCCTCCCTTGCGCCTGCTTGCCCGCAGATTCTGGAGCGCCCGTTGGAAGCGCTGGTCAAGCCCCTCAAAGGTGCGAGGCCGGCGATGCTTCATGTAGAAGCCGGCCATTGTCACGTAATGGCCGCTGCGCTGGGCAGCAATGACCTTGTCCTGTTCCAGAAGGTACAGCCAGTAGTAGCGGGGTGACGGCAACAGGCCGTAAATCTCAAAGAGCCGCAGGCTGAAGGGGAACTGGTACTGTGGGATGAACTGCTTGTACATCTCATCGTAAGGCGCTTCCATCTGCTCTGGCGGCGGAGGCGCATAGAGCCGCTCAATCTCTTCCTGGCTTACCTCGCTCAGCCGCTTTCGCAGCAAGGGGTAGCCATCCTCGCCCTTGACGGTGAGGCGCATGATCCAGGTCGCGTGGTTCGTGCCGCCGGGGTAGATAGTGATGTCGTCCGGGTGGCCGCCCAGTAGCCGGGTCAGGCTGGGAGACGCGCCGATGTAGCCATCGCACAGGCTGATGATCTTCAGGTCGCTGATGCGCCGCACGGCGTCGCCCACGTGTTGGGTCGGGTTGGTGTAGTTGATGATCCAGGCATCGGGACAGAGTTCTTGCGCGTCGGCGCAGATCTCACGCAGCACCGGCACGACGCGGCAGGCCATGAAGATGCCGCCGATGCCGACCGTCTCGTTGCCTTGCAGTCCATACTTGGGCGGCACGCGCTCGTCCTGCTCCTGCTGCTCGTGCGCGCCAGGGCGGAAGGTGGTGAGGACGAAGTCCGCACCGTCAAAAGCGCGGCGGCGGTCCGTCGTCTTCTCAAACTTCACGTCCACGCCGACGGTACGCGCCAGGTCAGCAGCGTATTTGTGAACGATGTCCAGGTGTTCAGGGCGAATGTCCAACAGGACAACGGTTGTACCGGCCAGCAAATCCTGGCCGTAGTCTATCAGGCTTTCGGCGAGGCCCACGGCGTATTGGGAGCCGCCGCCAACCACTGCAATGCGCCTGTTGCTCATGCTATTCCTTTCGTGTTTATACACCCTTCTCCAGGTCCGCGCGGAAGGCGTCCAAGAACTTGGCCGCGGCAACGCCGTCAATGACGCGGTGGTCCGCGGAGAGGGTCACCGTCATCCGAGGACGGATGGCGATAGCAACCTGTCCTTCTAAAACAACCGGCTCGTCGGCCACGCGGCCCACCGCCAGGATCGCGGCCTGCTGGGGATCAATGATGGCCGAGAACTCGTCCACCCGGTACATCCCCAAGTTGCTGATGGTCAAGGCACATTCGGCGAGATCGCTTCCGGTGAGCCGCCCCGCGCGCGCCCGCCCTGTCGCCGCCTCCGCATACGACGCCAACTCATCCAGCGTCATGCGATCCGGCTCTGGTATAGTCACGACGATAAGGCTGTCTTCCCCTGCGACGGCGAGGCCAACGTTCGCCTGGGTGAAGGTCTTGATGCGCCCATCATCCAGCCAGACGCGGTTGGCGCGCGGCTCCGCCCGCAAGGCGCGAGCCGCGCTTTGCAGCAGGAGATGGGTGTAGGTCAACCGCGGCTTCCCCGCCTGCGGCCACGCAGCCAGGAATTTGCGCGCCTCGGTCATGTCCACCCGCACCGTCACGTAGATGTGCGGAATCTCCCGGAAGGAGCGGCTCAACCGTTCGGCCAGGGCGCGGCGGTGGCGCGGTGCCTCCGTGATCTGCGGTGCGGCGGGCGCTGCTGCCGGGGCCACAGGAGTCTTCTGGCGCTCCACGTAGGCGAGGACGTCTTCTTTCTCCACGCGTCCGCCGGGGCCGCTGCCGGTAACCTGTGCGATGTCAACACTGTGATCTATCGCCAGTTTGCGCGCCACCGGCGACGCCAGGACTTTCCCCGGCGGCGCGGCAGCGGGTGGCGTGACCGCAGGAGCCTTGCCGGGGATGGAGAGGGACGCGGCTTCCGCAGAGACAGTTGCAGCCTTAGACGGAGCCGCAGCGGACTCGCCAGGTTGGCCGATGATCGCGATGGGACTTCCGGCCTCCACAACCTCGCCCGCGGCCCGCATGATCTTAAGGAGGACGCCGGAAGTATAGGCTTCAACCTCCAACGTCGCCTTGTCGGTCTCCACCTCCAGGAGCACGTCTCCCTGTTTGACCGCGTCTCCTTCGGATTTTCGCCACGCCAGTATCTTAATATCTTCGGTGGTCTGCCCCAGAGAGGGCATGTTGATCTCTTCTGCCATCAGTCCCTTGCCTTTGTTGACTTGACGAGATTCTACAAAGCCTGCGAAGCAGGCTTAACACGCTATGTAGCCGTCGGATTTATCCGATGGCGGGCTCACGCGAATAAAGATGAAATAGCCCCATCTCCGTGCACTCTGCGATTGATTCTGATTACTTGAGCGTCGCGCGAATCGCCTTTGTGATCCGCTCTACGCTCGGCAGCACGTAGTCCTCCAGAACCGGCGCGAAGGGTATGGGGACGTCGTACGTCGCGACGCGTTGGATCGGCGCCTCCAGGCTGTAGAAGCACTCGGAGGCGGCCAACGCGGCCAGTTCGGCTCCCCATCCCGCCGTCAGGTTGTCTTCATGGACGATCACCAGCCGCCCGGTCTTCATCACGGAGTTCAGGATGGTCTCTTTGTCCAGCGGAACCAACGTGCGCGGGTCAATCACCTCTACCTCAATCCCCTCTTGTGCCAGCGCCTCCGCCGCGACGAGAGAACGATACAGCATCAGGTGTGTCGCGACAACGGTGACGTGGCTTCCCTCGCGGCGAATCTTAGCCTGACCAAAGGGGATCAGGTATTCCTCCTGAGGTACGTGGGCGGTCAGGTCAAAGCCCCCCGCCTGCTCGCGGCCTTTGGAGCCATAGAGAAGTTTGTGTTCAAAGATGACGACCGGGTTGTCGTCCCGCACCGCGCTCTTCAGGAGCCCCTTGGCATCGTAAGCGTCGGATACGCAGACGACCTTCCAGCCGGGGATGTGCATGGCGATGGTCTCCGGGCTTTGGCCGTGCTGTGCGCCACGGCGAGTGGCTCCTACCGGCGCGCGGAAGACCACAGGAACCTTGATCTTCCCCCCCGACATGTAGCGGATCTTCGGTGCTTCGTTGGCGAACTCGTCCATGCAGCAGTAGATAAAGTCGCCATATTGGAGGTCGGCGATGGGGCGCATCCCCATCATGGCCGCGCCGATGGCCGCGCCGAGGACTGCTTTCTCGCTAATCGGCGTGTCTATGATCCGCTTGTGGCCGAACTCCTCCGGCAACCCTAGATAGACGCCGAAGGCCCCGCCAAAGCCGCCCGGCACGCCGATGTCCTCGCCGATCAGGAATACCGATTCGTCGCGCCGCATCTCTTCGGCGATGGCCTCGCGCAAGGCTTCACCGATGGTCAATCGCCGCTCCGGCTTCTCTACGCCGGTTCCTTGTGCCATCACAGCCTCTTTTACCCCCGATGATTTAAGCATAGACATCTTCTAAGGCCTCCTCAGGTGCGGGAGAGGGCGCGCTTTGAGCGTAGGCGATAGCATCGGCAACCTCTTGATCCACCTCCCGCTGAATCGCATCCAATTGCTCTTGGGTCGCCAGACCTTCGGCCAGCAATTTCTTGCCGAGGACGAGGATGGGGTCTCGCTGCTTCCAGGCTTCCGCCTCTTCTTTCGGGCGATAGGCCGTGCGATCGCTGCGGCTGTGGCCCGCGAAGCGGTAAGTCTTGCACTCCAAAAGGGTCGGCCCCTCCCCGGCACGGGCGCGGGCCGTGGCCTCGCCCACGGCTTGATAGACGGCCAGCACATCCATCCCGTCCACGATCTGTCCGGGGATGCCGTAGGCGCAAGCCCGGTCGGCCACGTTGGTCACCAACGAGACCTGATGGTAGGCAGTGGACGCGCCGTAAAGGTTGTTCTCACAGACGAAGATGACGGGGAGATGCTGCACGGCAGAGAAATTCAGCCCCTCGTGAAATGCTCCTTCGTTAGACCCTCCATCGCCGAAGATCGTAACGGCGACCTGCTTCGTGCCACGGAGTTTGAAGGCCAGCGCCATCCCCGGCGCGATGGTGCAACCTGCACCGACGATGGCGAGGGAGGTAATCATGCCCACGTCGGGGTCGCCCAGGTGCATGGAGCCACCCTTCGCGCGGCTGCATCCATCCCGCTTGGCGAAGAGTTCGGCCATGGCCGCGCGAGGCGAGACACCTTTTGCCAGCGCGTGGCCGTGGGGTCGGTGGCCCGACATCAGGAAATCGCCGGGCCGCATCTGGCTACAGACACCCACCGCCACCGCCTCCTGCCCCTGCGATTGGTGCACCGTTCCGGGCATACCGCCACGCAGGAAAAGGTAATAGACTTGGTCCTCAAAGGTGCGGGCCAGTACCATCTTACGGTACATGCCCAACAGATCCGAAGCAGACAACCCTGCTGGTATCATATCGTCTCCTTAAGTATATTTACCTTTGTGTTGCCATGACACTGTTTGAACTTGCGGCCACTGCCACAGGGGCAGGGGTCGTTGCGCTGGACACGGGCGAAACGGCGTTGCAACTCCATTTCCTCTTCCGCCAGATACGCCATAACGTTGGCGGGCGCGCGCTCGGCCCGCAGTTCCGCCGCCATGATGCGCATGGGCCGGTCAACGTGGTTGAAGAAGGCTTTGAACCCGGCGCAGAGGTAGTTCAAGCCGGGCTCGCCGCCAGGCGTGGAGATGATCCGGTCCTTGGGACAGCCACCGTTGCAGACGAAACGCACCTCGCACTCTTGGCAGTAGCGCGGGAGAGTCTCCTTTTTGGCTTGACCGAACCGCCATTGCTGCTCCGAACCCACCATTTCAATCAGGGGGATCTCCTGGATGTTCCCCAGCCTATGACGCGGTTCCACGTAATGGTCGCACGAGAAGAGATCGCCGTTATGCTCCATCGCCAGCGCGGCACCGCACGTCTCCTCAAAGATGCAAAGCCCCGGTCGCTGGCCCACCCACGCCGCCAACGCCACGTCAAAGATCTGCACGAAGACGCGGCCCACGTCTCGCCGCACCCATTCGTCAAAGATGGCGATGAGAAAGTCGCCGTATTGCCGCGCCGTCACCGAGCGCCCTGTAACCTTCTCCCCCTCCTGGAAGCCCGTGTCGTTGTCCCGCTCCACGATGGGGATGAACTGGATGAATTGTGTGCCCACCTCATCCCGCAAGAAGCGATAGACCTCCAACGGGTGAGGCGCGTTGGCCGCGTGGACGGTGGTCAGGATGTTGAACTCCACGTGATGTTTCTGCAGGAGCGCGATGCCGGCCATCACCCGGTCAAAGGTCGGTTTCCCTCCCTTGTCCACGCGATAGAAATCGTGCAACTCGCGCGGGCCGTCCAGGCTGACACCGAGGAGAAAGTCGTTCTCGCGGAAAAACTCACACCATGCTTCGTCCACCGTCGTGCCGTTGGTTTGCAGTGCGTTGTGGATGCGCATCCCCGGACGGCGGTATTTCTGTTGATACGAGACTGCCAGCCGGAAGAAATCCAGCCCCATCAGGGTCGGCTCGCCTCCCTGCCAGGCGAAGGTTACCTCCGGCACGCCCTGCGCCTCAATGTATTGGCGGGTATATTCCTCCAGCAACTCGTTCGCCATGCGGAAGCGGCTGCCGGGGTAGAGCATCTCCTTTGAGAGAAAGTAGCAATAAGCACAGTCCAGGTTACAGATCGCGCCCCGTGGCTTTAGCATCACGTGAAACGCCGACGGGGTCTTCGGATCAGCCGTCATCGCCACCATTTCTTTAGTCCACCCTTATACACAACGGTCATCGCGATCATCTGTGAGCCATCCCCCTCTCCCAGAGTTGGGAGAGGGGGCAAGGAGGGTGAGGGCTTGGGACTTCCTAATCCTTCCACCGTACCATTATACCCTACTTTTAAGCACCGGCTAACCTACGCGGAAAACGGGATTCGTGCAGGCCCACTTCATCCAACAGTTGCACCGCCAGTTCGTAACGCAACAGCCGATAACCGGGATCATCCCACAGATTGTGCAGTTCCTGGGGATCTTCCCGCAAATCAAAAAGCTCTCCATAGGGTTGACCGGCATAACAGGTGATCCTGTATCGCTCGGTGACCAGGGTACGAGCGCGCAGCCCTGCGAAGTCGTCATCCTGGTCAACGAGAGCCGAATTGCGCACGGTGTCTCCCGATCCCTCTAAGATAGGCTTGAGAGAATGGCCCGGCCAGGGAGGGCCTTCTCTCGGCACGATGGGCTCCACAGGGCGCGGCCCCTCCGGGATCGGCACGCCACAAAAATCTAAGATGGTCGGTGCGAGGTCAAGGATGCTGGCGATGCCGGTATGAACCTTGCCTGCTGCGATGTGGCCGGGCCAACTCCAGATGTATGGCACGCGGATCAAGCCCTGGAAATGGAAAGGCCCTTTCTGTTGCAGCCAGTGGTCGCCCATCATGTCGCCGTGGTCGGAGAGATAGACGA
>JADYZS010000115.1 GCA_020853075.1 Anaerolineae bacterium
CTTTTATAATCTTCCTGGACATCGGCATCCTCCTTGAGAGTCTCTTCCCATATAGGATGCCCGATGTCCAGATTATTGGCAACTCGCACCCTTACCCTCTCAACCTTAAGTTGACGCATATGGGGGCTGGGGGTGAGGGGTAAGGGCACTCCTACTGTCGTTTTCTTATGGAAATACCTACCCTTGTAAGCCTCCCCCCCGTACAGCGGGCGGGTCGCAAGACTCGCCCGCCTTCTTTTTCCCACTTGGCAGCGAAAACATGACCTGAATCATTGTCTTATCCGGCAGAATGTGCCAGAATTCACTTGCTTGTTCCATCGTTCTCAAGACTATTCCTCGGTCATCTCGCCTCTGATCTGGCGTGTTCGGCAATACTCTGAGGAGGTCATCATGAGCACGGCTGCCACCCCGGCGCAGACACCTACCTTCCTGGATGAAGTCAGCGCGGCGACCCCGGGCGACTCACGTTTGGAGATGTGCGTGCAGTGCGGAACCTGCGGCGGCTCCTGTCCTTCCGGGCCTGACATGGATTATACCCCGCGAGCCATCTTCGCCATGATCCGGGCCGGTCTGAAAGACGAGGTTCTCCGCAGCAACACCCCCTGGTACTGTGTCTCCTGCTACTACTGCACGGTCCGCTGCCCGCAGCAGATTCACATCACCGACCTGATGTACGCCCTCAAGAACATGGCGATTCGCGCTAAACTCTACCAAGACTCAACGGCGCCCGACTTCTCCCAGACTTTCATAGACAACGTGGAGAACTACGGGCGCAGTTTTGAATTGGGCCTCGCCACGCGCCATAGCCTGCGCCATAGCCCCTTGCGCCTCCCCGCGATGGCTCCCATGGGCCTGGGCATGTTCAGCAAAGGGCGCATGGACCTGACGCCGCGGCGCATTGAAGGCATCGCCCAGTTGAAAGCCATCCTGAATCGCGCCAAAGAACTGGAGGCTGCCTCATGAAATACCTCTATTATCCTGGCTGCTCTATGGACAGCAGCGCTAAGTCCTACCAGGATTCCCTCGTTGCCATCCGGGACGTGCTCGGCATTGAACTGGAAGACATCCGCGATTGGAATTGCTGCGGTGCGTCGGAATACTTCTCGGTCAGCCTCCTCCCGGCTTATGCACTGGTCGGCAGGAATCTCGCGTTGGCGGCACGCCAGGCCAACGGCAACAACGCTGTGGTGGCGAGTTGCAGCGCCTGCTACGTCAACCTGGCAAAGACCGAACATTATCTGCGCGAGGACAAAGCCCTGAACGAACAGGTCAACACCACCCTGTCAGCCGGTGGATTGGCCTACAAACCAGGGTCGTTGCAGGTTCGGCATCTCCTGGACGTGGTCTATAACGACGTGGGGCTGGAGGCCGTGGAACGCAGCGTCGTGCGTCCGCTCAAGGGGCTGCGCGTGGCTCCGTATTATGGCTGCCTGATACCCCGCCCTGACTACGAGCACCGCTTCAGCAGCCACGAGTATCCCACCGAATTGGATAAACTGATGAAAGCCCTCGGCGCGGAGGTCGTTGACTTCCCGTTAAAGTCTCACTGCTGCGGCGGGCACATGACGCAAATCAGTGCACCTGTGGCCTACGAGTTGATTCGTCGCCTGGTTCACTCTGCCACCGAGTACCGTGCCGACGTCATGGTCACCCTCTGCCCCATGTGCCAGTTGAACCTGGACGCATACCAGGGCGAGATGAACCGCCACTTCCGCACCGACTACCACGTGCCGGTGCTCTTCTTCACCCAGTTGATGGGCCTGGCCTTTGGCAAGGACCCGAAGGCCCTCGGCATCGGACGCGAGTTCGTGGATGCTCGTCCGGCCCTGGCCCGCATCGGGGTGGAAGTGCCGGCAGAGGAATCGCCCACTCGTAAGACGCGGCGACCCAAGGAAGAGTTGCCCATGCCGCGCATGCCCCAGGAACCATAGGGAGGTAAGCCGATGAGCCAGGAACGCATTGGCGTTTACGTGTGTCATTGCGGTACGAACATCGCCGGTATCGTGGACGTGGCAGACGTGGCGAAGTGGGCAGCGGAGAAATTGGGGAGGCGCGGCGTCGTCATCGCCCGCGACTACAAGTTCATGTGCTCCAGCCTGGGCCAGGAACTGATTGAGAAGGACATCAAGCACCTGGGCTTGACCCGCGTCGTCGTCGCCGCCTGCTCACCCCATCTTCACGAGCAGACCTTCCGCACCGCCTGCCAGCGCGCGGGGTTGAATCCCTATTTGTGCGAACTGGTCTCCATCCGCGAGCAGGTCTCCTGGGTGCACACGGACAAGGTTGCGGCCACTGCCAAGGCGAAGGCCGTCGTCTCCGGCGGCGTGGAGCGGGTGCTGCACCACGAGCCGTTGGAGCCGCTGCACGTCCCCATCCACCCGGCGACGTTGGTGGTGGGCGGCGGCATTGCCGGTATTCAGGCCGCGTTGGAGATTGCAGATGGCGGCTTCCCCGTGTACATGGTGGAGCGGGAACCCTCCATCGGCGGACACATGGCGCAGTTTGACAAAACCTTCCCCACCCTGGATTGCTCCGCCTGCATCCTCACGCCTAAGATGGTCTCGGTGGGTGGACATCCCAACGTCACCCTCCTCACCTGGAGCGAGGTGACGAAGGTGGAAGGGTACGTGGGCAACTTCACCGTGACGGTGCGCCAGAAGCCGCGCTACGTCAACACCGACCTCTGCACCGGCTGCGGCATCTGCCAGGAGAAGTGCCCCAAAAAGGTAGTGGATGAGGTCTATGAGGCGGGGCTGGGCTATCGCAAGGCGGTCTATACGCCCTTCCCCCAGGCAGTGCCCAAGTATCCGGTGATTGACCGGGAGAATTGCACCTATTTCCTGAAAGGGACCTGCAAAGCCTGCGAGAAGTTCTGCCCGACGGGTGCGATAGACTTCAAGCAAGAGGAGAAGTACCTGACGTTAGAGGTAGGGAACATCATCCTAGCGACGGGGTACGACCTCTTTGATGCGCGGCGCATCCCGCAGTACGGCTACGGGCGGCTCGCCAACGTCTTCACCAGCCTGGAGTTTGAGCGGATGTGCAACGCGGCAGGGCCGACCAACGGCAACGTCGTGCTGCGCGACGGCGTCACCGCGCCGAAGGCGGTGGGCATCGTCCACTGCGTCGGGAGCCGCGACCGCAACTATAACAACTATTGCTCCTCCATCTGCTGTATGCAGAGCCTCAAGTTCGCCCACCTGGTTAAAGAGCGCACTGGCGCGGAGGTCTATAACTTCTACATTGACATGCGCACGCCGGCGAAGGCGTATGACGAGTTCTATCAGAAGGTGCTGGAGGAAGGGACGCTCTTCGTGCGGGGCCGCGTGGCTGAGGTGACCGATGCCGCCCGCCTCCCAGGCGAGGAAGGGAAAGTCATCATTCAGGTTGAGGATACGCTGGTGGGGAAGCAGCGGCGCATCCCGGTGGACATGGTCATCCTCTCCGCCGGTTTGGAACCGCGGCACGATGCGAAAGAGGTGGCCCAGTTGTTCGGCATCTCCTGCAGCGCCGACGGCTGGTACATTGAAAAGCACCCCAAACTGGACCCGGTGGCGACGATGACCGAGGGCATCTTCATCGCTGGCTGCGTGCAAGGGCCGAAGGACATCCCCGCCAGCGTGGCCCAGGGCGCAGCCGCGTCGGCCCGGGTGCTAGGACGCATCCAACAAAAAGAAATCGCGTTGGAGCCAGTGCGGGCCACCATTGACGCCGACCGCTGCTCCGGCTGCCGCATCTGCAACAACCTCTGCCCCTTCAACGCCATCCTCTTCCACGAGGACAAGAGCGTCTCCGAGGTCAACGCGGCCCTCTGCCAGGGCTGTGGCACCTGCGTGGCGGCCTGCCCGGCAGGCGCCATCAGCGGTACCGGGTTCAGCAACGAGCAAATCATGGCGCAGTTGGAAGGCCTGCTGCTGCTGAATATTGATAATAGGCGCGCGCCAGTGGAGGCAGCGGAGGCGGTGCCAACGTAAAGCGTAAAAAGTAAAACGTAATTTACGTTTTACGCCTTACGCTTTACCTCGCATTTAGACAAAAGATAGGGCGGTCTGCTATGTGAGCGAGACCGTCCTGTGGTAGAACTTGGAGTGTGAACCACCAAGAGACTACCTCAGAGAACCTTAACAGGATTATCGAGTTTCGTCA
>JADYZS010000116.1 GCA_020853075.1 Anaerolineae bacterium
CGTTCGGCTTGTCTCGTATGATCATGATGACCTCTCCGATAGGAGACTCGTGGCTTAGAACACTTCCTAGACGCTCGTTATATCTACTATCGGCATTTTGCCCTGCTTTGTTCACCCCATATTGAGCGAGGGCCTGGTATCTTGGTCTAGCCTTGCAACTGGTTCGTCAAGGCGTACATCTGGTCGGAGACCTGCAAAGCCCGCAGAGTAAGAGAATAAGATCGCTGCACCCGCAAGAGATTCACCATCTGCTGCGGGGTGTCCACGTTGGACATCTCCAGGGCCCCGGATATGATCTGGCCGAGGCCGTTTTCTGCCGGCGCGCCTACAACCGGCTCGCCGGAGGCCGCCGACGGCAGATAGATGCCATCGCCCTGGTCAACGAGCCCCTCCGGGTTGGCAAACCGGGCCAGTTGCAGACGACCCAGCACACGGGGAGCTCCCTGTTCCGTGACGGTGATAACCCCTCGCGCATCCACGGCTACTGACTCCACATTCGGCGGAATCGTGATGGGCGGAACCAGGAACAAACCTTGCTCGTTGATCAAGTGCCCCTGACCGTCCAGACGGAAAGTGCCCAAACGGCTGTACCCAATGCGCCCATCGGGGAGTTGCAGGCGGAACATCCCCGGCCCGTCAATCGCCAGATCCCACATCTCTCCCGTCGGCTGGACCGGCCCCTGGTCAAAATCGGGGATGGCGGCACCCAGTTCCACACCGCGGCGCACCTGTCTATCTTCCTCCGCGCTGAGAGTGGCCTGGAAGGAGAGGTTGCGCTGCTTGAAGGCCGGGGTGTTCACGTTTGCCATGTTGTCCGTGAGAGCCGCGATCTCGGCCTGGCGCGCCTGCAGGCCCGCATAACCAACCGTGTACAGGCGTCCCAAATCGTTGACCATCGTTCCTCCTTTAGCGGCCCACGTCCAAAACCCGCTGCAACGCCTCATCTTGCAGGCGCATTGTACGTTGGGTCGCCTCATAACTGCGCAGGGCCAGCATCATACTGACGACGGTGCCTGCCACGTCCACGTTAGATTGCTCCACAAAGCCCTGCTTGAGTACCGTCTGCGCAGGCGGTATTACCTCTACTGGCGCGTTACCTGGATTAAGAAGATTGTCGCCCTCCGTCTGAAGCGCGGCCACATCGCCCACGCGAGCCAGGGCAATGCGAGCGGCAGGCGTCGTCTGGCCGGGGAGATAGATGCTACCATCCGTGGCAACGTAGGGCGTTCCTTCGCCGATACGGATGGGGCCGTTATCTCCCAACAGGAAGTATCCCTCCGCCGTGACGATGTTGCCCGCGCTATCCCGATGGAAAGTGCCATCGCGTGTCAGGCGGACGCCATCAGGCGTCTGCACCCGGAAGAACCCATCACCAGCTATGGCAATATCCAGAGGCCGCTGGGTATTTTCCAGGGGCCCTTGCCGGTAATCTAGCTCCGTCTCGCCTGGCTCCACTACGTAGGTGAAGCCGCCGATGGTTGGAGAATAGCGGGCGTTCCCCCAATCTTGCACCAGGCCCCATGTCGTCCCTTTCTGGGCCACCACGACCTCTTGTTTGAAACCCGGCGTGTTGATGTTGGCTAGATTGTGAGAGAGGGCCTCCTGCCGGTGCAACAAGGATAGCAAAGAACTGGCGGACGCATAGAGACCGCGAATCATCGGCGAACCTCCTTTGTATAGGCCCAGCGCAACACTCCCGCGCCGGCCACCACCCCCACGCCGAAAGCAGCCAGGGTCGTCGCCCACCGGGAAAGATCCCTGCCGGTGACGGGAAGGTAGGGAGGCGTCTCTACGTGGGTAGTGTCGGTGATTTCCTTCGTGGTCTGAATCACCGCGGTGTTCGGGAACAGTCCGGCGATAGACCGGCGCGCATCGGGCTCTGGGCTGGGGTCCGGCTCCGGTTCTACGGTGACGAGGAGCATCCGATACTCCTGGTAGGGTAGTGTATCCAGGAGCACCTGCAAGCGACCTATACCGTCGGTTCCCACCTTGAACTTGCCCGCCGAGTAGAGTTTGCGCTCCGCGCGGCTCTCCAACCACGCCTCATAGTGCTCATCCTTCAGTGTCGGTAAGCCTTTCACCTCTAAGGCTACTTCGCCATCGCCCACTGCGACGACAGCGTGACCTGTCGCCGTCCGCGGCCCCCAATTGGAAACCTCCGGAAGATAACTTAAATAAATATCCACTGGCGCACCGTTGGCGTGGATAGGCACTGCCAGAGCAAGCCACATCGTCAGGACCGCCAGGATACTGATCCACCGCAGAGCACGTTTTCCCATCGTTTTGTACATAAGACTCCTTATAGGCTCCGTGATGTGCAGGACTTCAGACTCGGAGCGCAGAAACGGGCATCATCTTTGCTGCTGCCGCGCCCGGCCGCACAGGTGTCCGTTCACGATCATAGATCAAGCGGGCCCTCAGCGTCATGATAGCCCGCCCCAACAGTTGGCTAACGCGGGTGGTTGAGATATCCAACACCTCTCCTACTTCCCTGACGGTCAGTTCTTCATAGTAATATAGTGAAAGAATAAGCCTGTCTCGTTCCGGCAACTCCCCGATGGCCGCCTCTAACGCCAACCGCAAGTCGTGTTCCTCCATCTCAGTCGCAATGTCACTGGATGTCGGATCCTCCAAGATTTCACCCAAGACCATGCCATCGCCCCCATCGTGCAGATCGCCGAGAGGGCTATCCAATGAAAGAAACACGATGTTTGCCTGGCTCAGAATCTTGCGATAGGTGTCAAGAGTCATCCCCAAGTAATCGGCCACTTCTTCATCTTCAGGGACCCTCCCCAGTCGGGCCCTCAGATCGGCAAGAGCGCGTTCTATCTCGCTGGCGCGACGGCGGACCGACCGCGACGCGTGATCCATTTCGCGCAGAGCGTCCAGAATAGCCCCGCGAATGCGTTGCGTCGCAAAGGTTTCAAAGATGACGCCACGCTGTGGATCAAAGCGGTCCACCGCTTCTATCAGGCCGAGCATACCGTGGCTGATACGATCCTGGAAGTCAAGCGGCGCGGATTCGCTGATGCTCAAGCGATTGGCTACGCGTTTGACCAGAGGCGCGTAGTATAGAATGATCTGATCGCGCGCTGCGGTGTCACCGTTCGCACGATAGTACTGCCACAGATCATCTATCGCTATCCCAGCGTTGCCCATCGCCGCCGTGTTGTCCATCCCTCAACCTATGCCGATGCCTTCTCCGGCCCCGGCTTTGTTGCGGACGCCGCCTTCGGAGCACGGTCCTCGCCGCCGGTATTGGCTTTGTCGTCGTCGGTAACCAGATCCAGTTTTGTGCCCACAGTCTTCGCCGAGCCCTTAGAGGTTCCCTTGCCAGGCGACGTGGCTGGTCTTGATTCGCTCGTAGAGAGCCACAGGAAGATATTCAAGGCGTAACCGATGACAGTGCACAGCAAGACCACCACCACAACCCGAGTGAGGGCTCCTTCCATAGAGGCCCCCGATGTGTAGGCCACGAATCCGGCCAAACCAGCGAAGGAGACGACCACGTATTGAGTTATCTTTGCAAGAGTGGGTTTGGCCGCCGGTTGTTTAGCCTTGCGCCTATCTTTCGCCTTGTCGGTTTTCTGAACCGCCTCGTTTTTCTTCATCTGTCCCCTCCCTCTTCCGTTTCCAATCTCCTCGTTCACTTCGCCAAGCGCGAGACGTTGTAGGCTCTACGCCCCATGTGCCACACCAGGGCCTGCCCTCGCGCTTTCCTGGTTGCGGGAGGAGGCGCAGAATCCTCTACAACGGGTTGGGGATCAGGCACCGGCTTGCTGCCGTTGTCCCCGCGTTCTACATCCGGTAATACCTTCTGTACCAGCGGCACATTCATCTGGACCTTAACGTCAGGCTCTTGGCCGTTATTTCTCCCTTGAGTCGCCGGCAGGATCTCCTGAAGCGGCACTGCGTTCTCCTGGGCTTCGGGCAAGGGCTTGTTGACGGCACTCCGCTTTTGCCCGGCCAGCAAGGTCTCCCGCGGCGAAGGCGCAGTTCCGCTGAGCAGGAGCGCGCCTAACCGCGCTGGCGTTCCCGGTTCAATGTCCTCCGGGATGCGTCGCCCCGTTGTGAGGTACGCCACTGGCACGTCCGCTTGGCAAGCGAGGGTGACCGCCATCCCCAGCGATTCGGTCTCATCTATCTTGGAAAAGACCAGGCCATCCAGCCCAACAGGGCGGAAGCCACGGACGATTTCGTTCATCTCGTCCAGGGAGGTTGTACAATTGATGACCAAGAACGACTGGCGACGGTGCGCCGCGCTCGTCAGAGAGGCGATCTTGCCGATCCGCTCGCCGTCGCGGTGGCTGTAGCCGGGCGTATCCACGAAGATGACTTGTTTATCCTCGTGGCGGGCCAACGCTTCCCGAAAAGCCTCGGCCCCGCTCACCGTCTCCACGTCCACGTTGAGGGCTTTGCCGAACACCTCAATCTGCACGCCGGCAGTCGCGCGCTCCAGATCGGCATTGACCAGGCAAATGCGGCGGCCATCCAGAAACTGTCGCGTCGCCAGTTTAACCAGCGTGGTGGTCTTACCCACACCAGCCTGCCCCAAGAGAAAAACCACGAGCGGGCCGCTGCCACGCATGGGCTGGGGTGGGCGGGTGTGGATTCGCTTCTCCAGATGCCTGCATACTGCCGCACGCACCGCTTCCTCTTGATGCTGGGCCGTTGGGCTCAACTCGTCGCGGGCGGCCAGGATGACTTCCTGGGCCAGGTCGGGCGCTATGCCTTTCCGGCAGAGCATCTCGTAACATTCGGTCAGGGTCTCGCTGGATTCCGGCAAACGGGCCAGGTCGGCAGCACGCACCAGGCGCGCGAGCCTCGCCCTCAGTTCAGACATCTCCGCGGCCAGTCCGGCCCCGTTCGTATCCTGCACGGGCAGCGGAGCCTCGCGGATGCCGCCAGGTGCAGAGGCGACGATCTCCCATTCTCGGCGCCCAAAAGGCCACCGGCCCGACCGGGGCAACTGCCGTTGGTGGACGATGTAAGCATCAGGCCCCATATCCTGCTTGATCTGACTCAGGGCCTCTCGGACGTCGCTGGCCCGATAGACTCTAGTTGGCATTGGCAACCTCCACCATCCCGCTTGCATACACTTCCACGCCAGCCGGAACCTCGCTGTAACTCAGAACGGCCAACTGGGGCAGCGTTCGTTGGGTGAAGCGCCGTACCGGGAGCCGTACCCGAGCGCTGCAAAGGAGCACGGGTTGATGCCCTTCCTGGGCCATCCTTTCCATTTCTTCACCCATGCGCTCCAAAAACTTGCGGCCCAGGTCTGGGCTGAGATGGGCCATCAGACCCTGGTCAGTGGGCACAATTGCCTCACTCAATTTCTGTTCAATCAGAGGGCCGAGGGTGACCACGTACAGAACCCCATCTGCCTCACGATACTGATTGCAAATGGCACGCCCAAGACTGTGGCGCGCATAGTCGGTCAGAAGATCGGGGTCTCGCACCTCGCGCGCCTTAGCGGTGATCGCTTCCAGAATAGCGGGAAGATCACGGATGGAAACCCGCTCCCGCAAGAGGTTTTGTAGCACACGCTGTACTAATGGGAGCCCCACGCCCTCGCTGTTCACCTCTTGCACGATCACTGGCGCATCCGGGCTCAGATGCTCTAACAACTTCTGTACTTCCTGACGGGTCAACAACTCGTGGGCATGGCTGCGGATCACTTCTGCCAGGTGCGTCGTCAGCACCGATGCCGGGTCCACCACCGTATAACCGGCTATCTCGGCCCGCTCCTTCTGGGCCGCATCAATCCACAGGGCAGGGAGGCCAAAGACCGGCTCTTTCGTCTCCACACCGCGCAGGTCCACCGCCTCGCTCAAGGTGTTGGCACCGGGCATCGCCAGCAAGAGGTTGGGCAACAGCTCGCCCTCCGCCACCGGCTCTCCGCGTATCTTGACCGCGTAGCCGTTCGCCATCAGACGCAAGTTGTCACGGATGCGTATCCTGGGAACCACCCAACCCAGTTCCAGCGCGATCTGGCGGCGAATGGCTCCCACCCGATCCAGCAAGGCCCCACCATCTCCCTCGCTGGCTAACGAGATCAATCCGTAACCCAGTTCCACGGTGATGGGGTCCACCTTGAGCAGCCCGAAGGCTTCCTCTGTCTGGTCCGGTGCGGGAGCCGCTGGCTTTTCCTCCTGTTGGGTTTCTTCTTGAGGACGATTTCGCAGCAGATAGGAGACACCAGCCGCGGTAGCGCCCAAGACGAAGAAGGGAAGCTTAGGCAGGCCGGGCACCAGGCCGAAGGCGATCAGAATCCCGCCTACGATGGCGAGGACGCGGGAGTTGCTAAACAACTGCCGCACGATGTCGCCCCCCATGCTGGCTTCCGAGGCAGCCCGCGTGACGATGATGCCCATGGCCGTGGAGATGAGCAGGGCAGGAATCTGAGCTACCAGCCCATCGCCCACCGTGAGGAGTGTGAAGGTCTTCAAGGCGTCGGTGAAGCTCAGCCCCATCTGGAACACGCCGATGGCAAAGCCGCCCAGGATATTCACCAGGATGATGGCAACGGCAGCGATGGCATCACCTTTGACGAACTTGCTGGCGCCATCCATAGCTCCGTAGAAGTCGGCCTCGGTTTCAATGAGATGGCGTCGCCGTCGTGCCTCTGCTTCGGTGATGAGGCCCGCGTTGAGATCGGCGTCAAGACTCATCTGCTTGCCGGGCATCGCGTCCAGGGTGAAGCGTGCGGCCACCTCGGACACGCGCCCGGAACCATTGGTGATGACCGCGAACTGGATGATCATGAGGAGCAGGAAGACGACGATGCCGACGATGTAGTTGCCCCCCACCACGAAGTTTCCAACTGCCTGGATAACCTCGCCCGCAAAACCGTTCAGCAGGATCAGCCGGGCGGCGGAGATGTTCAGCCCCAGCCGGAAGAGGGTAACGATCAGGAGGAGAGAGGGGAAGACCGAGAATTGCAGCGGCTCCTGCACGTACATGCCGATCAGCAGGATGGTGATAGCCAGGGCGAAGTTGAGGGTGATCAGCAGGTCAACCGCGAAGGGCGGCATGGGAATGACCATCATGGTCACGATGAGCACGACGGCTAAGGCCAGCACCACGTCGCTCTGGCGCACGACTCTGGCAAGCCCGCCGGAGATCCCGGAATTCGTCAGGGGTTGGGCGGTCAACTCACTCCTCCTGTCCGTCGCAAGCGATAGACAAAGGCCAGAACCTCGGCCACAACCTGGTAGAGATTCACAGGTATCACGTCATCAAGTTCTACGTGGATCAGCGCGCGGGCCAGGGGGATGTTCTGCACGATGGGGATTCTCAGTTCGCGGGCCCGGCGCACAATCTGTTCCGCAATCAACCCTTTGCCCTTCGCCACCACCTTCGGCGCGGCCATTTTCTTGTTATCATACTGAAGGGCGATAGCCAGGTGTGTCGGGTTGGTCACCACGACGTCGGCGTGTGCCAGTTGCTGCATCATGCGCTGGCGGCTCATGCGCCGCTGCATCTGGCGAATCTTGGCGCGCAGGAGGGGCTGCCCCTCAGCGCTTTTCATTTCCTCCATCAACTCCTCACGGGTCATCAGCATCCGCTGGTGGTGCTGGCGAAACTGGAAGACGTAATCAAGCCCGGCAGCCAACAGGAGGAGCATAGCCCCCTGCCGGGCCAGTTTCGCCAGGACATCTCCCAGAAAGACAAGCCCTGGCCCTACCGTCGTGTGCGTGGTGAGGGCGGCGAGTTGAGCGGGAGTGTCTTTCACAGTGATGTACAGCACGACGCCCAATAAGGCCATCTTGAGAACGCCTTTGCCGACCTCAAACAGGCCCTGGCTGGAGAAAAGGCGCTTCAGACCGGAGACGGGGTTGAGCTTCCCAAAGTCGGGCCGCAGTTTTTGCGCGCTGACGAGGCCGCGCGTCTGCACCAAACCGATCACAACCGCCGTGGCCGCCAGAGCCGCGAAGAAGGGGAGCCAATCCCGCAACAGCACCCAGGCCAGAGAAGCGCCCCCCGTCTGCACGGTTGCCACCGTCAGATCGGTGCGGCTCAGGCCGGAGAAGGCACGGCGCATCACATCTTCCATACTCTGCATCAGCGCAGGCAGGCGACCACCCAAGAGATAGACCGCGATCAGAAGCGTAATCGCGCCGGTTATCTCCGGGCTTTGCGCAACGTCGCCCTTCTCTCGCATCTGAGCCAGATGCCTGGCGGTAGGCTGCTCTGTACGCTCGGCCATCTCACCTCACCAGGAATTGCACTTCCACGATTCCCCTGGACAGCCAGCGCGCGATGAACAAGACGACCACAGGCAGGCTGATCCAGATGGCTAATAGCCCGGCAGCAACCTTCAAAGGGAGCCCAAAGACAAAAGCGTTGAGTTGTGGCAACACGCGGCTCAACAGAGCCATGACAGCATCTGTCAAAATGAGGGTTCCCACCGCCGGTAATGCCAATTGCAGAGCACCCGAAAAGAGTGTACCTGTGGTCTGCACCAGACGTTCTACCTGCAAGCCCCCGACGACGAAGGTATAAGGCGGGGCAGCCGTAAAAGTATTCGCCAGGGCAACCAGGAGCATCTGGTGGCCGCCCATGCCCAGATATACGAGGCTCGTGGTGACCGTATAGAATTGCCCCAGCGCCACCGATGAACTCTCCACCGACGGATGGATACCGCCGCCGAATCCCCAGCCCATTTGTAACGCTATCAGTTCACCCGCCATCGCCAGCGTCCAGAAGGCCAGGCTGCTGGTGAACCCCAAGAGGAGACCGAGCACGATTTCTGCTCCTACTTCCAGCAGAAAAGCGGTGAATCCGGGAGCAGGCTCAGCCGTCATGCCACCGGGAACGACCAACAGCCAGGCCAGCAGAGCCGCCAGGGTGATCTTGGCGACGGTTGGCACGCTGCGGTGGCCGATGATGGGCGCGACCATGAACGCAGACAGAAGACGCACCATCACCAGGACGAGCAACTCCACGTTCGGAACCTGGATCATCGTTCCCGCCTCAGCGCGCCAGAGACGGCAGATTGGCAAAGAGATTGGCCGTGAACCCGACCATATTGTGCAACATCCAGGGGCCCAGCAAGGCCAAGACCAGGAACAGAACCAGAATCTTGGGCACAAAGGTCAACGTTGCCTCGTGAATCTGGGTCGCGGCCTGGATAATGCCGATGACGATGCCCACGATCAGGCTGACCGCCAACACGGGCAACGACATGATTAACGTGATCCTCAGTGTGTTGTTCGCCAACTCCAGAACTGTGGTCTCGGTCATCTTTTTCTCCTTAATCTTTCTTCGCCTACGAGAAACTCAGGATCAACGAACGGGCGAGTAGTTGCCAACCGTCCACCAACACAAAGAGTAACAACTTGAAAGGCAAGGAGATTACCGTCGGCGGCAGCATCATCATCCCCATAGATAAGAGGGCACTGGATACTACCATGTCTATCACCAAAAACGGCACGTAGATCACGAAGGCCATTTGAAACGCCGTGCGCAATTCGCTGATGACGAAGGCCGGTAGGAGCACGTGAGTCGGGACATCTTTCTCGTCGTAAGGTCGTGGGAGTTTCGCCAGGCCGATAAACAGGGCCAGGTCTGCCTCTCGCACCTGCTTCAGCATAAAGCCCCGCAACGGCTGCAAACCACGCTCCATGGCGGCTTCTTGTTCAAGGTTCCCCTTCAAGAATGGCTGGAGAGCCTGGTCGCTGATTTCGCTCCACACCGGCCCCATGACGAAAAAGGTCAAGATAAGAGCCAGGCTGATAACGACTTGATTGGGCGGCAATTGCGGTATCCCTATCGCGTTGCGCACGACCGACAGGACGATCACGATCCGCACGAAGCCGGTCATCACAATCAGCATGGCCGGGATGAGCGCCAGGGCCGTGAGGAGGAGCAGGATTTGCACGCTGCTGGCGAGCCCGTTGTCGCCCGTTCCCGCTGTTGAGCCGAATTGCAGGCTCATCCCACCATCGTCGCTCTTCCCGGTCACGGTGCAGCCGCTCATTGAAAGAGCCATCACCACAAGCAGGATGAGAAGACCCCACTGGCGCGCCCCTCGGCCTCTCACTTCTCCTCCCTCGCCAACGCATCATCCAGGGCTCGGTGGAAGTTGGGCAACATTTCGTGAGACGACGACTCCGGCATCTTGGCAAGAAGGACGAGACCCGCTGGCGAAGAGCCTACCAGAAGCACCTGCGCACCGAACTGGATCACGTGCAGCGTCTGGTTGCTACTCAGGCGGATGCTCGTGCCCAGACGGACAAGATCCAGGCCCTCGCGGGTCAAACGTCCCTGCCGGGTAAGAGCATGAAAGCCCCACAGGCTCCCATAGAGCAAGCCGACGACGATGATGGTAGCAGCCAAAGCCCACAGGGCTGACGGCCCTCCCGATGAAACCAACGCTGCCGCCCTATCTTCCTTATCGCCTGCTGCCGGTACGCCCTCCAACAAAGAGCCGATGAGCAGCGCACCGAGGATCACGCCGCAGAGCACCAACCCCCACCAGCGATATTTGGAGGTCAGCAGAAGGCGAACCGTGTCGCGATCCCAGGTTCCGATCTTCATCGCAGAGAGTTGATCCTGTCTTGGGGCGAAAGGATGTCCATAACCCGCACACCAAACTTGTCGTCTATGACGACAACCTCACCGCGCGCAATCGGCTTGCCGTTAATCAGGATATCCACAGGTTCGCCTGCCAGTTTCGTCAGCCCGACCACCGAGCCGACACCGAGGGATAGAATATCGCGAATCGTCATGTCGGTGCGGCCCAGTTCTACCGAGACGTGGAGCGAAACGTCGTATAGAATCTCAATAGAGTTGGCAGAACTTTGCGTGTTCCTTGTCATATTCAATGAAGCGAACCGCGGTGGCTGTACCAGATGTTCATTCTCGCTCTCAGTTACCTCTAAGGTAGCATCTTGGGCATTTGTTAGCACGGTCATATACCCTCCTGATCCGTGATCTCCTTGCGTGATCCGGACGCCTCCTCCTGGGAAACGGCTACCTGCACGACTCGCTCAATCTGGACGCCTAACTGCCGTTTGCATAGACCTGGGCGGCCCAGGAACTTGGGATTTCCATTAACGAGGAGCTGGCAGGGCGCGTCTATGGCAGTATTCAGGGGCAGCACGTCTCCTGGGCGAAGCGAAGTCAATTCCTCCAGCGACAGCCGCGTAGAACCGAGCACGACACTCACCGGCAAAGTCACGTCCGCCAGGGAGGTTTCCAAATACTTGCGCTGTTGGTTGGCGCTGTCCCGCTGGCCTGCGTCCGGGTTGCTCAAGCCGGTGTAGGGCTTGAGGCGATTGGCGATGGGCTTGAGGAGGGAATAGGGAATTCCCAGTATCATGCCACTTGTATTCCCCTTCAGCCGCACCTCAAAACTGACCCAGACAATGGCGTCATTAGGCAGGGCAACAGGGACGAGGAGATGGTTGATAGATATATCGTCAATACGGGGGGAGATAGGAGTCGTGCTGGCCCAGGCCTCTTGCAGGTCCACCAGCAGTTTGTCAATAACGGCTCGCAGGAGACCGACTTCCAACTCGGTGAGCCCGCGATTGGACTTGAACATGGCTCCCACGCCCCCCATCATGCGGTCAAGAACGATCATCCCTAGATCCAGGCTGACGTGCAGCATTAAGTGCCCAGGCAGGGGGCTTGGGCTGAGGATGTAGTAGATGCCTTGATCCGGGATCTGTTGGACAAGGGACATGTATATGCCTTGATCTATATCGGCCAGACTTACTTCAATGCTGGATCGCAGAAAGGCCGACAGCGAGACCGAGACTCGCCGTGCCCACGTTTCGTGGATCATGCGCAGGGCACGAACCTGATCTTTTGATAGTTTATCTGCCTGGCGAAAGTCGTAACGCCGCGTATTGGCCGGCGGGGGCGGCGAGACAGTCTTCGGGGCTTGAACAGCCGCCTCAACAGCCTCGCTCTCTGCGGGAATCGCGGCGAGTAGTGCGTCAATCTCTTTTTGCGAGAGAAACCCTTGCTCTTCGGCCACGGGCGACTTTCCTCACTATTGCCTATTGGACGATGAAGTCGGTAAAATAGACGCGGGTAACCTCAAGACCTTCAAGCCGCTCGTTAATCGCCTTCCGCAACTCCTCTTTGAGGTTCTCTTTCCCCTGAAGGGTAAAGACGTCACCGAAAGTCTTATTGCTGATGAGGCCGATCAC
>JADYZS010000117.1 GCA_020853075.1 Anaerolineae bacterium
CAAGGAAGAACTGGCCGCCGCCGCGCAGGCCAAGTACAACTCCACCATGCGCCTGACCGACTCGTACAAGGATCAGTACGATAGGCAGCAGAACGAATACCAGAAGTTGATGGACGCCAAGTTGAAACTGGAAGCCAAACTGACGACCATCAAGCAGGAGCGCGATGAGGCGCAGGCGCTTCTGGAACTGGCACAGTCCAAGGAGATCACCGTCAAGACCATCCGCTCCCTGGATGACCTGGCCGGCTCTGGCGACGCCGACGTGGCCCGCATCGCCGAGTCCATCCGCGCCCGTTTGGACAAGGCCAGCGCCGCCAGCGAGATGATGGCGACCCGGCTGGATAAGCAGATGGACGAGGTATTGGAGCGGCGGGAGATAGACGCCCAGTTGAGCCAGCGCAAGGCCAAATTGGGTCTGAAGTAGTGATGACCCTACAGCAAGAGCCCGAAGCGCTTGATAGGGAGATCCGGCGCTTCATCTACGACCGGTTCATCACTCACGCCAAAGCGCCCGTTCTGGCCGAGGCTGCTCAAGCGCTCTCCCTTCCGCTGGCATCTGTTTCTGATTCTTTTCGGCGACTTGCCCAGGGGCACGTCGTCGTTCTCCAGCCGGGCAGCGGCGAGATTCTCATGGCGAACCCTTTCTCCGCCGTCCCAACGGCGTTCGTTGTGCGTAGCGGAGACCGCACCTGGTGGGGTAATTGCATCTGGGATGGGTTGGGCATCGCCGCTATGGTAGGCACGGATGCCGAAGTCTCCACCGCCTGTCCCGATTGCGGCGAGAGCCTGTCGCTCACCGTACGCGATAAGACGCTTTCCGAGGCCGAGGGCGTCGCTCACTTCAGTGTACCTGCCGCGCGGTGGTGGGAAGACATTGTCTTCACGTGAAGGACGATGCTCTTCTTCCGGTCGGAAGAGCACGTGGATCGCTGGTGCAGCCTGTGGCATCAGCCGCGGGGAGGGCTCCTGTCATTGCAACAGATCTGGGGATTGGCTCGCGCCTGGTATTCGTCAGATCGCCGTGACCTTCAGTGGAGGCGAAAGACACCGGATGAGGCTCAGGAACTGTTCTCGGTGCTCGGTCTCACGGGAAGTTTCTGGCGTCTGAGACCATAACAGGCGGGCCGTCGTGTGGTTAGCCCACACGACCAGGAGAAGCAGCCCGTGGGTAACGTTAGGGGCAGGCTCTCGCCTGGGCGGTCTCCCGTCCGGTGATCCTGCCCCTCTTTGCGACTTCTTTGACATGGCCTGCTGTTGGCTATATACTGAGACGAGGCCAGGCATGTTAGAACCGCGCATCATCTATACCTACCACGCAAGAAGGCGCATGACGCAACGCACGGTCACAGAGGAGCAGGTAGAGGAGACTCTGTCTGAGCCAGACATTCCTTATCTGTCTGGTGCTGAAGGTGAAGAAGAGATCGCTGTCCGGCAATATGGTAGTCGAGAGATTCGCGTGATCTTTGAAGAACAGAAAAGCGGTATTATCGTTGTGCTTACAGTCATCGCTAAACCCTTGAAGCACGCTGACTCAAGGGAGGAAGTGGACGACCCATGAAAATAGAATATGATCCCCAGGCAGATGCTCTCTACGTGGAATTGCGGCAAGGCGAAGTCCGAGATACGCTTGAGGTTGGAAAGAACCTCTTCGTGGACGTAGATGAGAAAGGGGAGGCCCTGGGCATTGAGATACTATACGTATCACGCCGCTTTGCCAAAGAAGACTTGACGAGCGTCACTTTCAACATCGGCAGACCTGCGTCGTTGGCACAGACGTCCTGACGCGCCGCCTTTCACGGTCCGCAAGAAAGATTTCACTATGAACCGTACCCGTCTCGTGTTCATCGTTGTTGTGCTCGTGGCCCTGGGCATCGTGGGCATATCGCTGGCCGTGCGCGCCCTCAACCCTGGCGAACAGCCCCTCGCGCCGGTTGCCCGCGGCCCCATTGAGGTGCGCATCCTGACCGCGCTCCCCGTAGAGCCGTGGGTGCGGGAGGCCGCCCGCCAGTTCAACGCCGAGGAGCATAAACTGTCGGGGCAGCCTATCCGCGTGGAAGTCATCGCCATGGATGGGCTCACCGCGCTGGGCAAATGGGATCGGGACGAGTTCGGCGTCCTGGGCGACCGCACCGTTGACGAACTCACAGCCGCGGAGAAGAGCAAACTTGCCCAATTCCCCACCGCCTGGATCCCCGATACCCGTTACCTGGTGGAATTGGCGAACGCCTCGTACAAGGAGCGGTTGGGGCGCGACGTCTTCCTGACCGACGGCGAATACCGTGCGCGGCCTATCGCCATCTCCCTCTTCGTCTGGGGTGTTTATCAGAGCCGGGCCGACGTGCTGAAGACGAAGTACGGCGACGTGGACTGGCAGACCATCCACGACGCGGCCATCGCCAAAGGCGGCTGGCCGGAACTGGGCGGCGACGCCGCCTGGGGCTACTTCAAACTGGTCGTGCCCAACCCGCGCAAGAACGCGGGCGGCCTGGCCGCGATGATCGCCGCGGCGGGCGAGTTTTATAATCGCACCACCGTCAGCACCGCCGACGTGACGAATCCCCAATTTCAGAAGTGGCTCGGAGAATTGATGGGCGCGGTGACCGACGTGAGCGGGGCCAGCGCCTATACTGCGGAGGACTTCGCCCTCTTCGGCTATTCCGTGGGCGACGGCGGGCAACTGTTGGAAAGTGACCTGCTGACCAACATGCAGGGCATCGTGACGCGCTGGGCCGACCCGTTGGTCATCCTCTATCCCAAGTACGTCACCTGGTTTGATTTCCCCTTCACCGTGTGGGTGGGGCCAGAGACCTCCGCGCTGGAGAAGAACGGTGCGCTGGAGTTCCAAAAGTATCTCCTGTCGGCAAACGTGCAGAAGCAAGCCATCGCGCGCGGCCTGCGCCCCGTCAACCCGGACGTCGGTGTGATGGAAGGCGACAGCCTCTTCGCGCGCTGGGAGAAGCAGGGCGCGGTGGCCGTCGTGCCGCGCACCACGGCTATGCGCTCGCCGGATCGCGAAGTGCTCCTTGCGCTCCTGCGCTGGTTTGACCTGAACGTGGCGAAGAGATAGGCGGGTGCTGTTATGACCAGATATAGTAGATCAAAACGCAGGGGTCGCGGCGCCTCTCGCCCGCTGAGCACAACCACTCTCGCGTTCATCGTTTTCACCGCGGTGGCGGGGGTCTTCCTCTGCGTGGGAGCCATCATCCTGGCCGCGATGGCGGGGCGCGGGCGCGAATCATCAACGACCGCAACCGTCCGCCCTGGTCCCACCACCCTGGTCGTCGCCTACACGCCGGAGAAAGGGCCGCTCTTCACCGCGCTGGTCAAGGCCTTCAACGACACGCGGCCCCAGGGCCCTCGCGGCGAGACGCTGCGGGTGGAAGCGGTGCAGCGCAACGTGGAGACGATGCTGAACGAGGCGGTCATCAGCGACACGCTGCAAGCCATCAGCCCCGACTCGTCCCTGTGGCTTGACTCGCTGGATCGCGCCTGGCGCAGCAAAACGGGCGGCGAGGCGGGGCTGGTTGGCTCCACCCACCGCTACGCGGTCACGCCGGTCGTCATCGCCGCCTGGGAATCGGCGGCGCGCTCGTTGGGCTGGCCCGATAAGACCATCGGCTGGGTTGACATATTAAACAAGGCCCGGTCGGATGCCAACTTCAAGTGGAACCACGCGGCGACAACCTCCGCCAGCGGGATGCTGGCAACGCTGGCCGAGTTCTACGCGGGCGCGGGCAAGACGCGCGGCCTCACTAAAGAGGATGCCACTGCACAGAAGACGCTGGACTACGTGGCCGCCATTGAACGCACCGTCCGCTTCTACGGCGAGGGCGAGTTAGCGATCATTGAGCGGGCGCGCTCCGAGGGGCGCAACTTTCTGGATGCCTTCATCCTGCCGGAGCAGCTGGTTGTCCAGTTCAACCAGGCGAAACCGCGCGAACGCATCGTCGCCATCTATCCGCAGGAGGGGACGCTCTGGCTGGATCATCCGCTGGTGCTGTTGGAGCGGCCCGACCTGTCGGCCAACCAGCGGCTGGCCTTCCAGAAGTTCCGCGAGTTCCTGATGAGCGCGGCGGCGCAGAAAATGGTGCTGCAAGCGGGCTATCGCCCCGCCGACCTCAACCTCTCGCTGACCGGCCCCGACTCGCCCCTGACCGCGGTCAACGGTGTGGACCCGGCGCAGCCGCAGACGACACTGCAAGTGCCGACGCCCGACGTGGTGGAGGTGGTGCAGAACGTTTGGTGGTACACCAAGCGCCGCACCAACGTCTATCTGGTGGTGGATACCTCCGGCTCCATGCGGGGCGAGAAGATAGAGGCGGTGCGCGAGGCGCTGCGCACTTTCCTGGATCAGATCAAGGGCGATGCAGACTCGGTGGGGATGGTAGAGTTCTCCAGCCAGGTGAACAACATCATCCCGCTGGATAGTCTGGGCAACAATCGCGGCGACTTGGAGCGCGCGGCGGCGGGGTTGCAGGCCGGGGGCGATACGGCTCTCTTGGACGGCGTGCGCGCGGCCTACGTGCGCTTGCAGCAGGAGAACGACCGCGAGCGCATCAATGCCATCGTCGCGCTGACCGATGGGCGGGAGAACGCGTCCAGCGTGAGCCTGCGCCAGTTGACGCGCGAAATGCAACAGGGAAACCAGTCGGGCGTGCCAGTGGTGGTCTTCGGCATCGCCTTTGGCAAGGACGCGGATTTGAGCGCCCTGCAATCCCTGGCGAACGCGACCAACGGCCAGGTGCGCCGCGGCGACCTGGAAACGATCCGCCAGTTGTATAAGATACTCTCAACGTATTTCTAAGTACAGCGTTGCGTAAATTCGGTGCGAGTTGCACAGGCACTGCATATACAAGCTGTAGTCATCTTGACCCCAGGATTACGCGACATTTAGTATGTACCGTCCACATCCTATAGCA
>JADYZS010000118.1 GCA_020853075.1 Anaerolineae bacterium
CCAAGCCACCGCCAAATTGCAGCGGTCGCTGGAACTGGACCAGGAATTTGACCAGACTTATCTCCTTCTGGGCGACCTGGCGCGGGCGAAGAACGATTGGACGGATGCGGAAGTGCAGTACAAGAAGGCACTGGCACTGAACCCCCGGCTCCTGCAAGCCCGCAGCGCGCTCGCCCTCGTCTATACGCAGCAGGGAAAGTTGGCGGAGGCCATTGCGGAGAACCTGGAAGTCCTGCGCGGCGCGCCCAACGATCTGCAGACACACCGCAACCTGGCTCTCCTGTATCAGCAGGCCGGGCAGTTCTCCGAGGCGTTAGCCCAGGCACGCATCGCCCGCGACCTGACGCCGGAGAAGGAGCGCGGCCCGCTGGATCAACTGATCGCCGATCTGGAAAAACAAATGGGCGGGGGGTGAGGGGTACGTGATTACCTATCTGCTCATCGTCGCGGCGTCGCTGGCCTTCGCGGTGGGCATGACGCCTGTGGCCCGCCTGGTGGCGTCGCGCCTGGGCATCGTGGACCACCCGACGACCGCGCGCAAGATTCACGTGCATCCCATGCCCTACTTGGGCGGCGCGGCCATTTACCTGGCCTTCGTCCTCGCCCTCCTCTTGCTGGGCGACAGGTTTTACGTCAACCAGGTGGTCGGCATCTTCATCGGCGCGACCTTGATGTCGCTCCTGGGCCTGTGGGATGACCGCCTGGGTCTGTCGCCTTACGTCAAACTGGCGGGCCACTTGGTTGCTGCGGCAATCCTGGTCCTGACCGATGTGCGCATCGGCATCCTGCGCATCCCTATCCTGAACGTAGGGGTGACGCTCCTCTGGATAGTATGGATCACCAACTCAATCAATCTATTGGACAACATGGATGGCCTGGCAGGCGGCGTAGCCGGGATCTCGGCAGCCTTTTTCGCCCTGCTCGCCGCCCAGAGCGGGCAATACCTGGTCGGCGCGCTGGCTGCGGCCCTGCTCGGCGCGTGCCTGGGCTTCCTGGTTTATAATTTCAACCCGGCCAGCATCTTCATGGGCGATTCCGGCGCACTCTTCCTCGGCTTCGTGTTGGCCGCGGTGGGTATCAAAATGCGCTTTCCCGACAACGTGGACATCGTGACCTGGATGGTGCCGGTGTTGGTCCTGGGGTTACCGATTTTTGATACGACGCTGGTTTTCTTCTCTCGCCTGCGCCGTGGGCTGAATCCTCTCACCACCCCCGGCAAAGACCACGTTTCCCATCGGTTAGTCCTTCTCGGCTATACGCGGCGCGAGGCGGTGCTCATCTGCTACTTCATCGCCAGCGCGCTGGGCGCCATCGCCTTTTTCGTCACCAAAGCCAGCGTCGTCCAGGGCTACGTTGTCGGTGCGTTGGTCGCGCTGGTGGGGTTCTGGGGAATCTGGCGCATGGAAAGAATACGAGGAGTCTATGAACCTGAAAGAAAAAATTGACTCGCGGACGGCAGAGATCGCCGTCATCGGGCTGGGCTACGTGGGCTTGCCCCTGGCATTGGAATTTGCGCGCGCCGGTTTCCCGGTCACGGGTTTGGACGTGGACGCGCGCAAAGTGGAATCGCTGCGCCAGGGCCGTTCCTACATCGCCGACATCAATGGGCAGGACGTGGCGGTCCAGGTGAACGCCGGGCGGCTGCGCGCGACCACCGACTACGAGGCCCTGCGCGCTGCCGACGTCATCTTTATCTGCGTGCCAACGCCCTTTGACGCCATGAAAGCGCCCGATCTTTCGTTCATTCGCGCCGCCGCCGAAGGGATCGCCCAGCGCCTGCGCCGCGAGCAAATCGTCATCTTGCAAAGCACGACCTACCCTGGCACGACAGAAGAGGTGGTGCTCCCTATTCTGGAGAAGAGTGGCCTCAAGGCCGGTGTGGATTTTTGCCTCGGTTTTTCGCCGGAGCGCATTGACCCCGGCAACCGCACCTGGACCTTCCGCAATACGCCGAAAGTCGTCGGAGGTTTGACCCCCCAGTGCGCCGAACTTTCCCGTGCGCTCCTGGCCTGCATCACGCCGAACGTCCACGTCGTCTCGTCGCCGCGCGCCGCCGAGATGACGAAGTTGCTGGAAAACATCTTCCGCAGCGTCAACATCGCCCTGGTCAACGAACTGGCCCTTCTGACCGAGCGGATGGGCATTGACTTCTGGGAGGTAGTAGAGGCGGCAGCCACCAAGCCCTTTGGCTTCATGCCTTTCCGTCCGGGGCCGGGCGTGGGCGGGCACTGCATCCCGGTGGACCCTTACTACCTGAGTTGGAAGGCGCGCGAGTTTGACTTCTACACCAAGTTCATTGAACTAGCCGCCGAGGTCAACGGCGATATGCCGTACCACGTGGCCGATCTGGTGAGACAGGCTCTAACCCGCTGCGGTAAGACGGTGCGCGGGGCGCGCATCCTGGTGTTGGGTGTCGCCTTCAAGTCGGACGTGGACGACGCGCGCAATTCGCCTGCCGAGCGGCTCATGGAGTTGCTCTGGGCCGACGGCGCGGAGGTGCGCTACCACGATCCCCACGTGCCTCATTTTCACCTGGGGCCCGATGTCTTTCTCAAGAAGCAGGTGGTGCTGGACTCTGTGCCGCTGACGGAGGAGGAAGTGCAGGCAAGCGATTGCGTCGTCATCGTCTCCGGCCACCGCGTCCTGGATTACGCCTGGGTCGTGCGCCACGCGCCGCTGGTGGTGGATACGCCTAACGCGGCGAAGGCTGTGCGAGAAGGGCGAGAGAAGATCTGGCGCGTCGGTGCGCCGCCCGGGACGTAGAATTGGTAGTGGCCCTCACCCTCGGCCCCTCTCCCGCAAGGCGTTGGGAAGAACGCACGAGTACGCGGGAAAGGGGAGTTGGTTGTAACCCTCTCCCCTTCGGGGAGAGGGTAGGGTGAGGGGAGGTCAAACTTTTGCAGCAGGTCGCTCACAGGAATACCTACCCTTGTCAAGAGAGGGAGAGGGCCTGGGATAATAAGCATGGAACAAGAAACTGAACTCGCGGCCCAGTGGCCGGCCAAAGCAGCAAAACCCACGCCCGCGTGGCGCTCACTTCTGCCGCGCGTCGCCATCCTCCTCTTGTCCGTGGCGATAGTCATCGTAGCCTTTCGTCTCTCTCGGGACGTGATCCAACGCTTTGCAGGCTACGGCTACCTGGGCGTCTTTATCGCCACCCTGGTCGCCAACGCCACGGTTCTCATCCCCGCGCCGGGTGATGCCTTTGTTTTCGCGGCCGGCGGCGTCCTGCACCCCGTCCTCACCGGCATTGTGGCCGGGCTGGGCGCGTCGTTGGGCGAACTGACCGGCTACCTGGCCGGCACCAGCGGCTCTGCGGTTATCGCCCACCGCGCCATCTACAATCGCCTGGAGCCGTTCTTGCGGCGCTACGGCATCCTGGCCGTCGCCGTGCTGGCGTTCATTCCGAATCCCTTCTTTGACGTCGCGGGCATCCTCTCCGGCATGTTGCGCATCCCCGTCTGGCAGTTCGTCCTTGCGGCCTGGATCGGCAAGGGCACCCGCTTCAGCCTCATCGCTCTCGGTGGCGCATCGGCGCTCCCATTCCTGGATAGGTTTTTCTAAACACTTGACATACGGCTCTTCTTCGGCTATAATCGCCCCACAACCGAACGGAAGAACGACTGCGAACCGGAGGAGTAGGCGGAACGCGGACGCTAGAGAGGAGGGGCCGCCGGGTGCAAGCCCCTCTCGGCCAGCGCCGCCGAAGGTCGCCGGGGAGTCGGCCAGCCGAACACGGGTAGGCTGGCACGGGTGCGCCCGTTAGCGCGCCGGAGCCGCGTCGGGGCTACGTGCCCCGATGAAACGAGGTGGTACCGCGGAAGGCCGCCCCTTTCGTCCTTGTGATGAGAGGGGCGTTTTGTTTAAGTTGGAGGGAGCCCTCCCTCTCCCCCGGCCCCTCCTCTCCTATAATTGGGAGAGGGAGGGGTGCA
>JADYZS010000119.1 GCA_020853075.1 Anaerolineae bacterium
CAGACGGCCGGTGCGCGCCGTGTGCCCTGTCGCCCCCACGCCCAGATACGACCAACTGCCATCACCCTGCCCCTCAAAGTAGGCCCAGTATTGGCAGTCCCGGCCCTGGCACCGGCAGAAGCACTCCTCCCCGCGGGAGAGGTCGCAGCCGTCTCCTTCTATCTTGCACACGCCTGCGCCCATCCCAAAGGAGTGATCCAGTATAAGCGACAACTCTGAGCGGCGCAAGACCTCCTCGCCCGTGATCTCCGGCTCCGCGAAGGCCAGGCAGCGCGTGGTCACCTGGCCGTCGGCAAACTGCACCACCAACCCCACCTGGTTTGGCCCTTCTGCCAGGGCGCGCCCCGGCAGAAAGAGGAGCAACACGAGCAAGAGAATCCGGGCGAGACGCATCATGACTTCTCAACATCAGGCCGCGCGTGCCTGCCGGCGCAACGCCAGGTATCCGGCCAGAGAAAGGATGCCCAAGATCCCTGCTGCCGCGCGCACGCGGGCGAGGTCATCTATCCCCAGCGCGCCGGTGACCGGGATCGTGGCCGGGGCTTTCCCCGCCTCCACGTCGGCAAAACTGACGACGGGTGGCTTGACCAGCGGGGTGAACTGAGCGTCATAGGCCGTCCAGGTAAAGCCTTCTACGGCGTTGGCCACAGGCTTGAAGCCGCCCACCCCGCCCTCGGCGGCCTTCCAGGTGTTGCCGCCCAGATGCCAATAGGCCCACGACTTCTCCTTATTGCAGAAGCAATCGTCCGCCGGGCAGCCGTCGTCGCCGATCTTGCACAGCGCGGGGCCGAAACTGGTCTCCGCGATCACCACTGGCAGGCCGGAAGCCTTGAGTGCATCCGCCGTGGTGCCCCCCTCGGGGATGCTGACGACCACCGTCTGTACCTTGCCATTACCATAGACAACGACCAGGCCTACCTTTACGTCCGCAGCCAGCGCGGGCGTGACCGTCAAGGCTATGGCCCACGCGAGAACCGCCAGCACCGCCAAACCGTGACGCAGCCTCAAAGTTAAATGGCTCGCCATTCCTTCAACCTCCTGCTTTTAGGATAATAACATCCATCGCCTCTGGCGATAGAGTTTTCGGAAGTAGGGAAAGGAAGAATCAGGGTGTGCAAGGCGTCGGTTGTCGCCAGCAGGCGGCTCTCCGCCTGCGTTGCGGAATAGACGAACGCGCCGCCGATTTCCTGCAAAACCAGGAGCACCGTGACCGGGTTGGCCGCGCCGCGCGTCCACGGCGGCGATTCCGGGTTCTTTCCTGCGGCCAGAAGACCCTGCAACGCCAGGGCCGTGCCGTTGCTGTTGGTTTGGCCCTCGCTCCCCTGGCCGCCCCAACCAGCGTCGGCCCGCTGCTGTTTCGCCAGATACGCAGTGGCGCTGACGATAGCCGTTGAGGTGAGCGGAACACCGGCGCTGACCAGGGCCGTGAGGGCGCGGCCTGTGGTATCCACGTCGGCGCGCAAGGTGCGCGTCACTGGCACGACCCAACCCCAGCCGCCGTCCTCTCCCTGGCTTGCCAGGATAGACCAGACGGCTCCCGGCGGCACCGGGATGCCCGCCGCGGCCATCCCCTGGACGGCCAACAGGTGGCGAAAGAAACTGTCCGGATGGTAGAGGCCGGTAGCCGAGTCGTAGGCTTTCTGGATGATGGCAATATAGTCGGTGCCGCCAAAGGCGCGCGGGTTCGCCCCCGCCGCGACGATGGCCCGCACAACCTTTCCGGCTTTGCCGGCGTCGCTCCCCACGTAGCCCGGAGCCAGTTCGGCCAGGGCCGCGAGCGCGCTGCGTCCGCCGCGGCTCCAGGCAGGGCTGTTCGGGTTCTCCCCGGCCAGCGCGATGGCGAGGACGACGTCGGCAGTGGCGGGGGCATCCTGGACGGTGCGCGAACGACCGACGCGCCCATCTTCTTCCTGCTGGCTATGGAGCCAGGACAAAGCGCGCGGCACCGCCGCGCGGCGGGCCGCGCTGCTATCGCGGGACGGGGGAGAACAGGCTTGCACCTCGGCGGGGGAGAGGAAGACCGAGGTCAGGGTTATGAGAATGGCTAAGGCCCACGAAGCCAGCCTGCGGATGAAGGGCACGTTGCGCCTCCTGCTCGGGATGGCGGAACGAGAAAGCCCCACGACCTTTGAGGCGTGGGGCTTGGGAACCACAAACCCCTTGCACTCAGGCAAGGGGGAAAAGACCGGGCTACAGCCTGGCCCCTCCTCCCTTTGACTCGAAGGTCGTTGGAGCGACGCAGAGGCGGGTATCCTGGCTTGCCCGTTACAGGCTCACAGTTGCGGCACAGCGCCGGTTTTGCACCGGCTTCCCCCGTTCGGCCCTGCTGCTAAGGGGCCTCAGACTTCTATGCGCTCTCGCTATGCGTTTGTTAGCGATAATATAGCACAGGCGCGGGGAGATGTCAAATGAGCTCGGTTCTCACATTCCTAGGAGAACGCTGAACTCCTTGACATACGACCCTAACAAATAGCCGCGAGAAGTTGACAAGCAAGGAGAATCTGGGTAGAATGTTGGCGATTTACAGCCTGAGGCGGCGAGCCGTTGTCTCACCTTGAGATACCAGCCATCCTACCCAGGAGGTCTGTCAGATGACGCATGTGATCGTGGATACTTGTATTCGGGATGGGGCGTGTGTTGAGGTTTGTCCAGTGGAGTGCATCGTTGCCGGTAAGCCTGAAGATCAGTGGCCGTGGTTCTACATTGATCCCGATACCTGCATTGACTGCGGGGCTTGCGTGCCGGAGTGCCCAGTAGAAGCCATCTTCCCGGAGGAAGATGTGGCGGAGGAGTTCAACGCCGCGATTGCCATTAACAAGGCATTCTTCGCGGAAGGACCCGGCTACAAAGCCAACGAAACGTAGGGACGCGTCCCGCGTCCCGATTCTTTGCCAGCCTATCGCACCCGGCGGGTCGCTGGCTATTATCGCAGACCTCTGCTTCTTGGGCAGAGGTCTGTGTTGTACATACATCTCGTTATCTGTTCCTGAAGAATGATTATGAGCGAACCTCAACCGATACGACGAGCCATGGTCATCATGGCTCATCCTGACGATGCCGAGTTTATGTGCGCGGGAACCGTCGCGCTGTGGGCCGCGCAAGGCATTGAGGTCACCTACGTCATCATCACCAGCGGCGAAAAAGGGAGCGATGACCCGGAGATGACGAGGGAGCGGCTGATCGCGCTGCGGGAAGAGGAACAGCGCAACGCTGCCCGCATCCTGGGCGTGAAAGAGGTCGCCTTCCTTCGTTACCCCGATGGAGAACTGATGCCCACGCTGGCACTGCGGCGCGACCTGGCACGCGAGGTACGCCGCTACCGGCCCGATGCCGTGATCGTGGGCGACCCCACTCGCCGCTTCTACGGCTCCAATTACATCAACCATCCCGACCACCGCGTGGCGGCGGACGTCGCTCTGGACGCGATCTTTCCCACCGCGGGCAATCGCCTCTTCTTCCCCGAACTCCTGGCAGAAGGGTTCCCGCCCCACTCCGTGCGCGAGGTCTATATTGCGGGCAGCACCGAACCTGACACCTTCATTGACATTACCCCCACCCTGGACCAGGCCATCGCGGCCCTGAAGGAGCATCGCAGCCAGGTGAATCCAGACGAGGTTGAGAAGTGGTACCGGCAAGGAGATCCAGGAGATAAAGAGGGCGATCCGCCGAAGCCGACCGAGGAGTACAAGCGGATTGTGTTGGGATAAGGCATGGGCATAGATTGGCCGGTGGCTGGGTGAGGCGCGATGTCCACAGGGCGATGGCGCGGTCTTGGGCGGGGAATTCAGCGGGCGCGCAAGGTCCTCTCTTACTTCCGCCTGCAGACCCCGCGCGATGCCGTGCTCGTCACGCAGTTCCTGGGGCTGACGCTTTGGGAGACGGCGCGGCTCCGGCTGCGAAACCGGCGGACCGTCACCTGCCCCTGTTGCGGCTGGGTCGGAAACATATTTTTCCCCGTGTATTGGGTGGAGCAGGTTGAGAGGAACTCCCGCTGCCCGCGCTGCTATTCGGAACAACGTCATCGGCTGGTGCTCCGTTACCTGCGCGACCGTTTGGGGTTGTTGGATGGCCCCCCTCCTAAACGAGTGCTGCACGTCAGCCCGGAGCGGGGGATCCAGGTCGCGCTGAAAGCGACGCCCGGTGTGGGCTACGTCGCCGTTGATTTGACCGCCGACCCGTTGGCCGCGGCTACCGACGCGCGCATGGACATCACCGCCCTGGCCTTGGCCGGTCAAGCATTTGACGCCATCATCTGCAACCACGTGCTGGAGCACATCCCTGACGACCGGCAGGCCATGGCCGAATTGCAGCGCGTGCTCAAGAATGGCGGCTACGCCATCGTCATGGTTCCTATCATGGACATCCCACAGACCATAGAGTATGGCCGCGCCGACCCGCGCGAGTGGGGTCACGTGCGGCGCTATGGCCGCGACTACGTGCGCCGCCTGTTGGACTCCGGTTTCCAGGTCACCGTGGATGCCTATGCGTACGAGTTGCCCGACGAAGTTGTGGCCCGCGAGTCGCTCTTCCGGGAGCCGATCTTCGTCGTGCGCAAGGGGCCCCAGCACCCGCCGGGTGTGGTGGGAGCATTGCCCGACAGGTTGCCCTGGCAGCCGGACAGAATAGATACCTAACCACGGAGACACAGAGGACACGGAGAACAGATTTACTCCGTGTCTCAGTGGTTCACGATTTGACACTAAGGAGGCAGTCATGGCCGACGCAGACGTGCGGATTGAGCGCGATTCTCTCGGCGAGGTGCGCGTCCCCGCCGACGTCCTCTACGGTGCGCAGACGCAGCGGGCGGTGGAGAATTTTCCCATCTCCGGCCTGCGCCCATATCGCGCCTTCGTCTGGAGCGTGGCAGTCATCAAGCGGGCCGCCGCCGAAGTCAACGTGGGCCTGGGCCTGCTGGATGAGAAGAAAGGCAAGGCCATCGTCCAGGCCGCGCAAGAGGTGATTGAGGGCCGCTGGGATGCGCATTTCGTGGTAGATCCTTTCCAGGCGGGCGCGGGCACGTCGCACAATATGAACGCGAACGAGGTCATCGCCAACCGGGCCATTGAACTTCTGGGCGGTCAGCGCGGCGACGCCAAACTGGTCAGCCCCAACGACCACGTCAACATGGCCCAATCCACCAACGACACCATCCCCACGGCGATTCGCCTCGGTTGCCTCTGGCGTCTCCCGGAACTGCTGGCTACGTTGGACGCGCTGGCCGACGCGCTGGACGTGAAGGCGCAGGAGTTTGATGACGTCGTGAAGTCGGGCCGCACCCACCTGCAAGATGCCGTCCCCGTGCGTCTGGGTCAGGAATTCGGCGCATACGCGCAGGCCGTGCGTCACGACCGGGAGCGCATCGCGACGGCAGGTGACCGGCTACGGCGGCTGGGTATCGGCGGCACCGCTACCGGCACGGGTCTCAATGCGCATCCGGAATATCACCCGCGCATGGTGCAGCGGTTGAGCGAACTCATCGGGCAGCCGTTGCGCTCGTCGGGCAACCGCTGTGAGTCCAGGCAGAGCCTGGCCGACGCCGCCGATTTCTCGGCGACGCTGCGCACCCTGGCGATCACCCTGGACCGCATCGCCAACGATTTCCGGCTCCTCTCATCGGGCCCCGCGACGGGTCTGGACGAGATACGCCTCCCCGCGGTGCAGCCCGGTTCCAGCATCATGCCTGGCAAGGTCAACCCGGTGCTGGCCGAAATGCTGAACATGGCCGCCTTCCAGGTCATGGGCAACGACCTGACGGTGATGATGGCGGCGCAGGCAGGCCAACTGGAGCTGAACGTGATGATGCCCATCATCGCCTACAACCTCTTCCAGAGCATGGACATCCTCATCGGCGGCGTGCGCGCCTTCACCGACCGTTGCGTGCGCGGGCTCAAGGCGAACCGGGAAAAGGCAGAGGGGTGGCTGGCGAAGAACGCCATCCTGGTCACCGCGCTCAACCCCGTTATCGGCTACATGAAGGGCGCGGAGGTGGCGAAGGAAGCGATGGCGAGCAACCGTACCATTCGCGAGGTCGTGATAGAGAAGGGCTATCTGACGGCGGCGGAGGCAGACCGACTGCTGGACGCCCGCAAGATGACGGAGGGCGGGATACAGGGAAGCGGCGGAGGGGGAGGATAGGAGAGAGAGGTACGTCCCTGTCGTTGACTGTTGGGGCTTTCGTCATCCTGTGATATGATTGCGACACTATGACTCCAGGATACGGCGAGCCGCACAGTGAGCACCAGGCAGAGGACGGCATCTGCGCCTATTGGTAGAGGAGTTGCCTGCCAACCAGCGACTCCTTATTGAATTGGCTTATTTCGGCGGCCTGACCCACAGCGAACTCGCCGATCACCTCAAATTGCCATTGGGAACCGTGAAGAGCCGCCTGCGGCAAGGGTTAGAGAAGTTGCGGGCCCTCTGGCTGGACGCCCAGGGGTGAGCCGATGACCCACGAGGTGGTGCAGGAATTGCTCCCGGCCTATGCACTGGGCGCGATAGATAAGAATGAGGAGTCACTAATCGTCGCACATCTTGACGAATGTCCTGCCTGCCGCACGCTGCTGGACGACTATCAGACGGTCAGCGCAGACCTTCTCTACACCGTGCCGTTGATCGCCGCGCCACCTGGTCTGACAGAGGACTTGCGCCTGCGCATCGCGCGGCCTCGTCCCCAGGCGCAACCGCGACGCGCTACGTGCCCGCCGAAGGCCGCGCCGGGCTCCTCGTTGTCCGCAACATGCCGCCCTTGCCCGCTGGAAAGGCCTACCAGTTATGGCTGGTGCAGAGTGGTCAGAGAGATAACGGCGGCCTCCTCCAGGTCGGCCAGGATGGTTCCGGCTTTCTCCTGGTGAAATCACCACGGCCTCTGCACGAATACGAAGCCGCAGGAATCACCATGGAACCAGCGGGCGGCAGCCCCGGCCCCACCTCACCGCGCGTGATCGGCGGAAGATTCTGATCTTGTTTTGTTGTTATCGGCTCAGCCACCGCCAAGCGTAACCCAAAACCATATCGTGCTCACCGTGCGACTCGTGCAGAGCGAGTTCGGGATCCCCTGTTCGCGTCCTCTCCGCGTAGGCGCGCAGCAGGCCAAATATGAGCGGACGCACCTCGTACCCTAGAAGATCATCCAGCCAGAGGAGTCCCAGGAGGGCGTGGCCGTCGGCCATGAACACGGGGCTCTTCTCGTAGCCGATCCGGCGTCTCTCGGCCTCGGCGCGCTCCTGGGGATCAAAAGTTGACAGGAGATACCCCCCTTCGTTCTGCCGCACGACGAGGTTGTTCACCGCGCGGATCAGGCAGGCCCGTATCGCTGCCTGTTGTGGGTGATCGTCGGGCAAGATGGCTACGAGCATCGCCAGCCCGGAGACGATGATCCCCTGGTAATAGACCCAGGAGTTGTGACCGGCCCAGCCTCCGTTGGCAAGTTGGCCCGGCAAGACGCCTTCCATCGTCTTCTGTACCGCGGCGTCCAAATAGCGCGGCTGCGGGTCGTGGCGGTGATAGGCGGTCAATACCCAGCAGGCGAGGGAGTTGTAGTTATTGTTCGGCGAGACGCGCCAGGCAGCCGTCCAATCGGCGGCGCGGCGCACCGCCTCCAGGAGGCGCGGCTCAGGGAGGTGGCGATACGCTTCCAGGAGCCCGATGGCCGCATAGCCGTTCTTGTAGTACAGGTGGTCGGTGTTAGCCATGCCGGTACGCGACACCCACCACGGGAAACTCCCATCGGGGAGCTGTTGCTTCAGGAGCCACTCTACGCCCGCGGCGAGTCGCTGCCGGTAGAGCGGGTTCGGTTCTACGTCCAGCGCCCAGGCATAGGCAGCCAGGCGGCGTGCGGTGTCGCGGACGGTAGGCCAATCCACAAAGTCTTCGGGCCGGGCGAAGAGCGCCCGCCAGCGCGCCGAGGACTCATCGTGGACGAAGCCATGCCCCCAACTGCCGTCACCGTTATAGACGCTCTCGGAGTTGGCGTGGGCATCGGCGAAGAGCGCCCTGAACTCCGATGCGGCGGGCGCGGTAAAAGGGTAAGGGCATGGGAGAATACGATCAGAGGGCACCTGAACGTCGTAAATGTCTTGCATGGCCGCATCATACCAAAGGGGCTACCCTGGCGCAAATGGCAGGGGACGCGGGCGCGTTGGAGACCGAGAGAGAGTAGCGGGTTCGGCGACAGCATGTTATAATCACCCTATCCCTCTACCGCGCTGGCCGTATCCTCCGATTCGCGAGGCAGAGCAACTTGATCACCTACGACTACGAGTACGACCTGACCAATCATCCCTATCTATCGGAAATCATAGATGAGGATAGCGGGGTGATTACCCAGACTTTCACCATACCCCCTGGCGTGAACTCCATTCGTGGGTTCAGGATCAAAGTCAGCAAGTTCGGCTCGCCCAGCCCGATTCACTATTCCATAGATTACGCCAAGGGCGGCAACGAGATCGCCGACGGCACCATCTCGCCGGACGATGTCCTCCCCGTGTTTGAGCAGATGGTCGGCGGTGACTTTCCTCCCGTGCCGGTCAAGAGCGGAGAGGTCTGCTATCTGAACCTGCGCGTCCTGGCCGGCAAGAAGCCTCATAACGCCTACCGGCTATACGGCCCGAATACCCGCAGCGATACGGGTGACGATAGCAACATCCGGCTCCCCTATTGGTGGTATCAGGAAGTGGAGGCTCTGGATGACCTGGACATCCCGCTGCCCCAAAAATACCACGGAGCCCAATATCCCGATTACCGGCTCGGCAGTCGCGTGCGCTCCGACGGGAAAAGCGTATGGAACATCTCTTTCGCCATCCTGACCGACCAGGACCCCGACCCCCTTGGCGATACCGAGCAGAGGTTTGAGTTTGTCAGGCAACTCGTCGCCCCTCCTTTTACTGAATGGAGTTTTCTGAGAGATACCAGCGCCCAGCCTGGCGCGGGCGATCTGACGTTTGATGGCTCCTGGGGCATGGAGCGCCTCACCTATGCTGCGCCCACCCTGCAAAACGCCCAGGATGAGATAGCGGCTTTCTTGGGGCGCGTGATGGGAGTCAACCTGGACGGCTGGCGCAAAAGCAAGCGGATCGTGTTCAGAATTGAGGAGAACCGGGCGATCCCTCCCGGCAGCGAAGGTTCCCTGATCCACGTCACCCCCAATCGCGTCACCCTCACGGCCAGAGACCCGAAGGGTATCTTGCGCGCCGTCCATTGGCTGGAAGACCAGATGCTGGCCCGCAGAGCGCCCATCGTCGCGTGCGGCACGTATCGCATCGGTTTCCGCTACGATCTGCGCATGGCTCCGGGCATCTATCCCGCACCCACCTACTACCAGTTGCAGGATGCTCAAATCTGGACAAGGGGATACGTCTGGCGGCTGGCGAGGGCCGGCTACAACGCCATCTACTGGCAGGTGAACCTGGAAGAACTGGTGGAAGATTCGGCCATCTTCCCGGAGATGAACGATCCCCAGGCCCTGGTTGCCATCGCGCGGCTGCGGAGCGTGGTGGAGCTGGCCGCCGAATACGGCGTGGACGTTTATCTTGACCTGAAAACCGGCTACTACAAGCCGTTCAGCGAGGCTGTGTACCAACGCCTCCCTGAGGTCAGGTCATTTGCCAGGCATGGGAACTACCCTTGCAGCGGCCAGCAGATCACCCTTGACTTCTATAGCGAGACAATCGGCAACCTTTTCCGGAAGGTTGAGAAACTGAAAGGCTTGATCGTTATCTATGATACCGAGGGCTTCTTCTCATGCTTCGTACACAACAGCATCCATAAGTGTCCTTATTGCAAGGATTTCCCCATTGAGACCCTGTCCACCAGGCTCTTCCAGACCTTTGCCGAGGCCATCCGCGTCGCGAACAGGGACACAGAGTTAATCCTGTGGACCTACTTCTGCGACGAGGAGTGGAACTACAAAGTGATCCGGAATATGCCGCCGGGCGTGACCCTCATGGCATGTTACAGCCAGTTTGTGGAACTGGACCGCTGCGGCGTGAAGGTCCTGACTGACGACTATTCCGTCTGCTCGGAGAAACCAGGGGACTACTATCTGAAGATACAGCGGCTGGCGAAGGAGAAGGGGATCAGGCTGATCTGCAAGACCGAGGACACCTTCGGCCAGGAGTTCGTATCCACCCCCTATACGCCCTGCCTCACCCAGCACCAACGCCGTTGGGATCACGTTCATCAACAAGACGCACAAGGGTTCCTCGCTCAGTACGTCCACATCGGGTTCATGCCCAACCCCTGCGCCGATTTGACACGGCTCAACGTCACCACGGTGGAGAAGGACGGGACTCCTGTTATCCTTTCCCCTCAGGAGAAACTGCAAACCGTGGCCGAGATGAACTACGGCGCAGCGGCATCTGCCTACGTGGTCAAAGCCTGGGAGTGCTTCAGCCAGGCCATCCATGACTACTTCCCATATACCTGGGGAGTGTGCCGTTACCCAGGCCCTCTGCAATCGGCGGTCGCGCAGCCCTTCTTCATGGACCCTAAGAGAGAGATGCCGCGGCGGTGGTCGCGCGGCTACGTGGCAGACCTCCGTTGGACTGGGATAGATCAGCGATTCCTGGTGGATCACAATCAGAAGTGGGATGCCTCCGTGGTGAGCCGCTGCTTCCAGCAGTTCCTGAGGCTCTACGGCGAGGGTATCCAACACCTGCAACAGGCCCTCGCGACGTGCGAAAGCCAATATCGGGACGCGGTGAGCAGCGCCGGCAACGTAGCCCGTATGCAATACCTGCTGGTGCGTTCGTTGACCAACTTCATCCAGTTCATCCGCCTCAGAGATGCCTACTGTCTGTGCGATGATACCACCTTACGAGAAGCGCTGGCTTACGTATGCGAGAGCGAGATGGGAAATGCCTCGGAGGCTCTCAGGCTGTGCCAGCGCGACTCAAGGCTTGGTTTCTCCTGCGAGGGCGCGGGCACGGTGCGCGGCGGGCTGTTCACGCCGGCGGCCATCCGGCAGAAGATCGCCTCTTTGCAGGAAACTCTCGCCGGCCTGTACCTGGCGAAATAATATACCGGTGTTTTCCTCGCGCGGGACCAGCCATCGGATAAATCCGACGGCTGTCGATTTGTGTTAAGCCCGCTCTGCGGGCTTTCCAGCGGTTGCCGTCAGTTTCCAACCGATGGCAGATGCCTCAGCCGAAAACAAATAGCTCTGCTTTTCTGAATTGCTTGCCTTTACGCACCTATGCTATAATATCGCCAACCGCGCTGACCAGGAGGGGACATGCGGCTGGAGGACTTTCCTCGCCCCAAAGACGACAACGGTCGCGGCGTGCATTGGTCGGCCCGGCTCTACCACCCTCGGGGGCCCGAACTTGATTTCTGGATAGCCGAACTCCAGGCCATGAAAATCAAGTGGGTGAAGGTGCTAGACGATAGCGGTGGCTCCTCGTTGGAATTATGCCAGCACCTCCTCGCCGCCGACATCATGCCTGTCGTCCGCCTGTACCGTGAAGCCCCGAACCCCGACCACATCGGAGGGAGAGAAGAGGAGTCTATCCCGCGTCTCATCGCCGCGGGCGTCCGCTATTTTGAGACCAACAACGAGCCAGACCTTCCCGCCGAATGGAAGGGAGGCTATCTGCCGGAAAACTGGCTTGACATCGTGGTGGATAATTTCATCTACGATGCCGACCGCATCATCGCCTTGGGGGGCTTACCGGCATTACCGGCGATGAGCCCCGGCAAAAAACACGAAGCCCTTGCGCTGGTCGTCCACAAAGGCCGCGGCGACCTCTTTGAGAAGGGCGCGTGGATTGCCATCCACAACTACACGCTCAACCATCCTCTTGACTATCCCTACGATGCCGTCAACGTCCACGGCAAGCCGCTGACCCAGGAAGAGTACGATGCCGCCTTACGGGAAGAGGCTGTGCCCGAAGGCATGTCGTTCGCCTGGGATAATCAGCCGCTTGCGCTCATCAACCAGTGGCGCGCGGCAGACAAGAACCCTGACGCCTCTATTGAGAAGGACCCCAGTTGTTTCCTGGCGTACGTGCTGGCGAACGAGGCGGCTGTTTCCCTCCTCGGTTTCCCCGTGCCGGTCATCAGCACCGAGGCAGGGCCGGTGGTCAATTGGCGGGATGACCGGCGCTACCCTCGCATCTCACCTGGCCTTCATCGCGATTGGCTGACGCGCATCTTCCAGTTTATGCAAGAGCAGGCCCCGCCCTGGTATTTCACCATCTGCCCCTGGCTCCTGGCCTCCTATCGCATGGGCGATTTCAACCCCACCTGGGAGCAGATGTCGTGGTACACCAACTGGTACGATAAGCGGTTCGGTCTGCACGGCGAACTGCCGGCGGTTGCCGCCTTAAAGGCGATGCCGAGCCGCCCCCGCGTGGCCGGCGGCACGGCCATTCTGCGCGGCGTGGCACGCAGCCAGGCAGGCAAACCGATCACCGACCTGAACCTGAACCTGCGTAGGGATGGCCGCGACGTCGCCTACGCCACCACTGGCGCCGACGGAGTGTTCATGTTCGCCAGCCTCGCGCCGGGCACCTACGACGTGGCCTATACGGGCCGCGTCGTGCGCCAGGGCGTCACCGTCATAGAGGGGCAAGTCGCCGTTCTGGAACTGACACTCAGCGGCGGCGAACGCAGCCTGATCACCGGGCGCGTGCGCGACGTCAACCAGGTGCCGCGCAGCGGCGCGACGGTAGAATTGCGACGCGATGAGACGCTCCTCAATACCGCCGCGACAGAAACCAACGGGCGTTTTACCTTCACCGGCCTGACGGCGGGCACGTATTACGTGGATACCGAAGGGGCAACAGCCACCCAGGTTGTTCTGGATGGCTGGGATGCGGGTGAGGCAGAACTGGTTGTCCCGGCTGCCGCCGGTTTCCGCTATCGCCTCATCACCAAACGCCTCCTCTCGCGAGAGGAGACCGCGAACCGCAGTTCCTTCTTCGGGCGCGTCCTGGACGCAGGCGGCAACGGTCTCAATGGGATTCGCCTACGCATGACCTGGGCCAATCCGGGGTCCGGTACGCAGTTCCCGGAAACCAGCTCAGGCCAAGACCCCTTCAAGCCCGCAGGCAATTACGAGTTCATCCACACCGCAGGTGAATTCCAGATACAGGTAGTGCAGGACGACTGGCCCAGCGACGTGGCCGATGGCCTGATTACCGTAGGCATCCCCGACCGCGAGAACGACACTATTGCCTACGAAGTGAATTTCCAACTGCAGCCCGTCGGCGAGCCGGAGGCGCGCGAGAGCCGGGTAGAAGGCCAGGTGCCCGGCGGTCATGAAGGACAACGCCTCTTCCTGCGGCACGAGGGAACGCGCTGGACAACGACGTTAGCCCCGTCGGGGCGTTTCGCCTTTGCCGACCTGGGCGCAGGAACGTATTCCCTTGAACTGGAAAACATCGGCATTGTTGAACCCGCTATTGAACTGGACGGCAAGAATACCCATGCCATCACTTTCCCTATGCTCAGTCGCATCCAGGGCAAGGTGATAGGGGGCGTGGCCGGGGAGACGGCACTACTCTCATCTGACACGTGGAGTTGGACTCGCGAAGCGACGCTGGGGGCCGACAGTCGCTATCTGTTTGAGGGGTTGCCACGGGGAATCTACCGGGTGCGGGTATCGGGACACGAAGCCAGTGGCTTGCAAGTGGATGGCCGCAGCCATCTTACCGCGCCCGATATTGACCTGTTGGCACGGCGGCGTAGCGCGTTGCGGGGCCGCCTGACAGATGCTTCTGGCTTGCCGCAGCCGGAACGGAGCGTGCTCCTCTTTCAGGACGACACATTGCTGATGCGGACGGTCACCGATGCCGAAGGTCGTTTCGCCTTCACAGGGCTTGGCCCGGGCGCATACCGGCTGGACGTGGAAGGAGTAGGAATGAACCGCAGCCCGATAATCCTTGATGGTGACGACGAGAAAGACGTAGAGATGCGCCTGCCGCCTGCTGCTACTTCCCGCCCCCTTGCGCACTACGTATTGTTCGGCCCGGCCAATGCGGTCGGCACGCGCGCCGCGCTGCTCCTAGCCCAACCCTATCTGCGGAAAGCC
>JADYZS010000120.1 GCA_020853075.1 Anaerolineae bacterium
ACTCTCTTCAGGCGCGCGGCGGCGACTCATCCCCTTCATACACCTTGGTAGAGATTTCCACGAGGATGCCACCAAAACTCGGTAACTCGGCAGTGTTCAAGTAAGCCCACTCCGCGCCCGGGCGCAGACCCGTGCCGGACTGAATGGTCGCAACGCCATCCTCTCTCCAACTCGCCAGAGCCTGTTGCACGTCCGGCAGGTCAAAGTGGATGTGGTGCAGCCCCTCCCCCTTTTCCCTGAGAAACTCGGTGTAGATGCTTTCTCCTTCCAGCGGCTGCACCAATTCTAGTTCCACATGGCCCATCTGGGCAAAGGCCATGAGAAAGCGGAAGTTGCCCGGCTGGCCCCGGTACCTCCCCTTCATGTTCTCGCGATGGCGCGGCCATTCGTAAAGGTGCCAGGGGCCGATGCCGAAGGTAGATGATAGCCTATCCATCGTCGCCTGCACGTCCCTAACTACCGCGCCGATCTGTACGCAGTAGGCTAATCGGGTTTTCTGCGGCTCCTCTTGACCGTTCATTGTACCTGCCCTATCCTGTTTCGCTTGACCGGCCATCCTCTCGGATGAGACTGCGAACGAAGTCGTAGGTCGCAAGGCTTACGTCAGGACCGATGGAATGCGCTCCGATCACCAGCCCGCCGTCTTGACCCACATCCAGGACACGACGCACGTGGGCTTCTACCTCTGCCTTGTCCCCACGCGGCAAGATGATGGCGTTGTCCAGGCCGCCGATGAGAGCCAGCGATCTGCCGTATCGCTGCCGCAGTTTGACGACGTCCATACCGGCCTTCGGCTCTACGGGGTGGAAGCCCTGGATGCCGGTATCAACCAGCATGTCCAGGATGGCTTCTATGTTGCCGTCGCAATGCAGCAAGACGTGGCGGACGCCCGCCGCGCGGTACTGAGCGCACATCCATTTATAACACGGATAGAAGACCCGTTCAAAGGTACGCGGCGAGAACATCGGCCCTTGATTCCACCCCAGGTCGTCAAAGAACCAGATGCCGGTGTCGTACAGGTTGTACCGGCGGATCGCTTCCAGGCCCACAGCGGTCATGTGCCTTGTCATGCGCATGGCGAGTTCCAGGGCGAAGCCGGGGTCTTCCACCAGGTCAAGGAGCCACTGTTCCGAACCGCGCAGGGTCGCGGTGCGCATGTAAGGGCCGCCCGTCTTGGCGAACAGACAGAACCTTGCCTTCAGAAAGTTGACCTCGTCGTGCGGGAAATACCGGCTTTCCAGGGTGGGGGACTCAAAGGCTAACTGGTCCAACTTGCGCTTGTCGGGCAGGGCTACCTGCAACTCTTCGTAGAACTTGGCGTCAGCCCGCCGCCGCTGCACGACGCCCCAGCCGCTCCGTATGACTTCGTATTCCCCGCCAGACTCCAACACCGCGGCCTGGCTCGGAAAGGGTGTCTCGTCGGGATAGATATATTCCAGGTCAATCTCGTAATAATCTCTGATGTCGGCGGTGGCGGGCAGACTTTTCTCAGCCCGCCACGCTTCTTCAAACTCCGGCCAATAACTGTCGTAAGACGGTATCCGGTCAGGTTTCCCGAACTCCAGCGCGCGAATGACCCTTTCCTGCGGGGTCATGACGGCATTTCTCACACCAACTGCGGGTAACCCCCTTCCGGCCAGTTGAGCCTCCCCAAGAAGAGCCCCCTGGTTCGGTTGGACCGGCGGTACATAAAGTCGTCGGGACTCCCCGAACAGTGAGTTATCCACCATCTATTACCCCTCTAACCTGCGGTAGAGTCGGTAAAACGAAACGAGAAGAGCTCTGCATCCCGCAAGTAGAACCGGAGTTTGCGCGCCTGGGGCCAGCCCCTATCGCCGTATCCGGCAGGAATCAGCGGATTGCCGTGCCAGGTCACGGTGTGCGCCACGCTGTCGCCCGTGAAGGCATCGTTGTTCTCTTTAGAGCAGCCGGCCAGCACCTTATCGTACCCATCGGTGACCTCTACCTTGATGTAGCCGCCGGGCGCGCACTTCCCGTTGATGACCAGTTTCGTGCCCATGCTGCGCAGAGGGCGGGTCACGACGGTTCCCTCGCGCACTTCGTTGGCGAAGAGCCCGGCGAAGCCTTCTTTGCGGAGGGTCGCCAGACCCAGGCAAAACGCTACGTTCTCCGGATGCCTTGCCTCCGGATGGTTCACCTGTTCGCCGAACGCTTCCATCAGCCACCAGTCGTGGCGCGAGTTGGAACCGCCGTAGAAGAACCACAACTCGTCGCCCACCTCAATCGGTGCGCTGGGCATCGTCGTCATGTGCGCGTCCCAGTGCCCATCACCCCTCGGTGTGAAGAACGACTGGCGCTTGGCGGTGGGCTGCCAGCGGATACCGTCACGACTCATCAGGAGTTGAATCCTGGTTTCGTTGTCCACGGCGTGAAGCACACCCACCGTCCCCAGATACATAGTCGCGACCCGGAACATCGGCATCCCGTAGTAAGATTCATCCAGGTTATCCTCCTCGTCGTCCACGGCCGCGATCAGGATAGGCTCGCTCCAGTGGATGAAGTCGTGGCTCCGGTTTTGCCAGATGCGCCGCTGGCTGTCGGAGGCGAAGTTGTATGGCTCCCGTGGGCGGAAGAAGGTCGTTTCGCGGGGAACGTGGGGATTCGTGTATCCGGCTTCAATCAGTGTGTGCCGGGTCGTTTGCACGAACTCCAACGCGTAGTCGTCGTAGTAGAAGAGCGATACGTCACCCAGTTTCTTGCCGGAGATGCCGAATGATGGGAGTTCGTTGTATGCCGTCCAGTGGATGCCGTCCGCCGAGTGGGCGGCCTCCACCACCCATTTGCCCCGTCCCCCCCCTGGCAGATAGCGATTGTACATCATGCGCAGGTGTTCGTCTCGCGTGGGGGCGTGGGGGTCCACCACGGCGCCTCCTGAGTTCACCTGTCCGAACACAGGGTCACCCAGAATGATGTTCGTCTTTCGGCCATCCATGACGTAGAGGTCAAGTTCCGGCTTCCGCCAATCCAGGCCATCCGTGCTCTCAGCATAGAGCCGGCGGCTGAACCGCCCGAAGTTCGTGGGTACGTCCGGCAGCGGCCCCTCCATGTCATCGTACCAGCATTTGAAGAGCCCGTCTGCCGGATCGCGCAGCACACAGAAGTTGGAGTAGTTGAAATAGAGCACGTGCTCCCACGGACGGTCCCGCCGGATGACCGGCTGATCTGACCGCCTTTGGGGCTGGTGCCAGTGCCGGGTGATGTTCAGTACCGATTCAATCAGAACGTTGTCCAGGAAAAGTTGGGTGGTGTCTTGCACCGCGAGGTTGGTGCTGTCTTTGGTTAGATCGCGCATGGGTTATCTCCTGTTGTGCACAATTGACTTGTGCCTATCCTGTTAAGTCCGGCCGGCTCTTCAAATCGCCATTCCGCGGAATGTGGTGATGCGGCCATCCACGAATGACGGGCACGAATACACGAATAGGGGCATCTACCACGCAACCCATTCGTGTATTCGTGTTAGTCTTTATTCGTGGACGGCAAGCGTTCACAATCAACAAGTTCCATCACGTGCACGTCTTATGGGTAACGCCGTGCCCTTCCTTCCCATACCGTGGCTGCCAATAACGGTGGTACGTCTCTTCGCACCCCGGATCACAGAAGACGCGTGCCTGACCGTTTATTTCAGTACTCCACATCTTGCCGGGGAGCATCTTACCGCACAGGCTGCAATTCACCACGCTGATGTCATACCAGACTCGCGATCTGCTTATCCATTGGCCCATGTTTTTCCCTATCTTCCTTCGCTTCTCAGCCGTGCCGTCTCCTCGTGGTCAAGCACGTATTGACCGGATACCAACCTTACCGCGGTGCGGTAATAGGTGCCGGCAGCCTCAGGGGAAACGAAGCCCTCGTTCACGTCGCGCAGCACCGATCTCACAGGCCGCTCTACCGGATCGCCGAACCCACCGCCACCGGGGCTTTGCAACAGGACTTCGTCCCCTTGCTTTATCGTCAGGTTCACGAACTTGGCCGCGCTGACGGTGCCGAAGACCTCTTGAAAACTGCGGAAGCGTTCCTCGCCCTTGCGTTTGATCATCAGGGCGCTGTTGGCGGCCTGCATCCCCCCGGACAGTC
>JADYZS010000121.1 GCA_020853075.1 Anaerolineae bacterium
AGCACGTACCTTCCCAGAGACGTGGCCGCCGCGGCCCGCACGCCCACGTCCGGGTCGTTCGCCAGGAGCCGCACCAGGGGGCCGATGAGAGCGGTGTCCTCAGCTTCCCATAAACCCTCCACGGCCAGGGCGCGCGCTCCGGGGTCTGCGTCGCCCAGAAGCCAGCGGAAGATGGCGGAGTAATCTACCTGAAAGTCCTCCTCCGCCCGTTCCACCAGGGCGCGCACCAACTGGCGACGTCGCTCGGCTGGCAGCTCGCCCCACGTTGCCTGGAACAGCGCGGTCTCCTCTCGGTTCAGATCAGAGAGACTCAGCAGCACGCGCTCGGTCAACGCCTGTTTGGTATCCAACAGACGCCGGAACGTATGCTGCAACTCGCGCGACATGCGTGACTTGACCGGCAAACTCTAAGCTCCTCTAGCTATCACTCCCACGGCTTCAAGATAATCTTGGCGCTCTCGCGGGAAGCCGAGATTTCAAATGCCCGCTGTATCTCGCTCATCGGTATAATGTGGCTGATGAGCCGGTCAATCAGGGGCGACTCCTGGATTACCTTCATGACCAGTGGAAAGTGGCTCAGATTATAATGCCACGAACCGATAAGCGTGAGACCTTTGCGGATCATATCCGGGCTGACCCGGAGCGCCAGATCATCCTGGCACTCGCCCACGAAAGCGACCTTGCCCTTGCGCCGCGTGGCATCCACGCAAAACCGTTCTGCCTGCACATTGCCCGCGCAGTCTATGGCACAATCCACGCCCCTACCGTCCGTCAATTCTTTGATCTTGTTGAGGGCTTCGGGCTCGGCAGGGTTGATGACGTGCGCGGCTCCCAACTCCTGCGCGCGTGCCACGCGCCGCGGCACCGACTCGGCCACAATCACCCGCGCCCCTCGGAAGCGGGCATTCACAATCGCGCCCAGGCCCACCGGCCCCGCGCCAGTGATCAAAACGGTGTCAAACGCGCTCAGCCTCATGCTCTGATACGCGCCGAAGGACGGTCCCAGGGCACAGCAGGCCAACGATGCCTTTTCATAGGTGACACCGTCTGGAATCTGGGGCAGGAGCCAGGCCGGTTTTACCAGATACTGGGCATACGTCGCTCTCCCTTCCCGTGTGCCCAAAAATGCTTCATAGTCGGGAGTATGTTCGCAATGGATGTAGTCGCCGCTGATGCAGAGTTCGCACTTGCCGCAGGCGTACAACGGCATCACGACGACGCGATCCCCCACCTTCACGCGGCCCGGCTGCGCCACTGCGACCACTTCGCCCGCCGCTTCGTGCCCCAGGTACTCCGCTTTGCGTCCGGCGGCGAACATCTTGTATTCGGTGCACATGGGCGCGGCATGTACCTTGACCACGACCCAATCCTCTTTGGGGCGCGGGTCTGCGACGTCTGCAAGGGTGGCTTGACGCTCGCCCAGAATGACAGCCTTTTTCATGCGGTCTGGTCTCCGATATTCCTGTAGGGGCAGCCCCTACAATTTCGCCGTCGCCCACAATTGGCGCAACGACTCCGCAGTAGCCCGCGCCGCGCCGTCGGCAGGCATCTCACGCAGTCGCTGGCTGAACGGCTCCACGATGACGGGGCCATCGTATCCCATCTTGACCAGCGCCTGCATGAACTCGACCAGGTCAATGACTCCCGTTTCACAAGGGAGCGCGCGGGTCGTATCCGGCAGTTTATCCACAGGAATACCGGTGAGGGCGTCGTTGACGTGAACCACAACCACATCTGCGTTAGATAGCGTAGCCAGGTCGTCCAGGTTGCCTTTGGAGGTGTACCAGTGGTATGAATCTAGCAGCAAGCCGACATTGTCGGTGCCGATGGCGGCGCAAAGCGCCAGTACGCCGTCTATTGTGTGCAGGAAGCCATAGCGGTGGCCGGCGCGAAAAGAGGCTGTCCCCACGAACTCCAGGCCGAGCCGGATGCCATAGTCGGCCAGAACCTGGGCCACCGGACGCAGCCGGTTGACGTGGAGCCGGAAATTTGTCGCGAAATCCAGTTCCTCGGAGAAAGGCACGACCCACGTAGCGGTGCGCGTCGTGCCCAACGCCTGGGCGATCTGGGCCCAACGGGGCAACGAACCCAGCCCGGTGCGCCAGGCGGCCTCGTCCTTGCGCAAATCCAACGGCAAGCCGAAGTTGAGGGGGCGCACGCCCGCCTCGGCAAACATCCGCCGCAGGGAGTCAACGCCCTGCCGTTCGGCCCACTCCGTCGCTTCCACGATGCTGAACTCCAGGCCCTGAAAATTGTGGGCTCGTGCCAGGGCTAACGCGTCGGTCAGTTTCGCGCGGATGCCAATGGCGCCGGGGCTCAGAGTCTTGAACATGGGCTCCCTTCTGATAGATGATCAAGGCCAACGGAACGTACGGGTCGCGCTGCGCGGGCTGACCTCGCGGCTCGTGTTGTCGGGGCCCAGGCGGACGACCGCCACGTCCCATTGATAAATTCGGTCCGGTTGGTCGGCTTTGCCGAAGTAATCCTCTGGGACACGCCAAGAGATCTCTTTCACATTCGCGCCGCCAAACTGGGTGACGCCGTTCACCAGATAGCGCAGACGGACGGCGTACCATTCGTCTGCTGCCAGCGCGCCCCCCGGCTCCCACCGAAGGATGATGATGGCACTCTTGCCGCTGCTGAACACATCACCGTCCGGCGGCTCTCTGAGTTGTGGCGCCGGATAGATGATAGAGGGCGTCGGCGTGGACGTGGACACAGGGACGGGGCGGCGGGTAGGTGTTGCCGCCGGCGCAAGGGTTGCGTCCGGCGGCGGAATAATCAGTTCCTGATCCACCTGAAGACGTTCCGGGTTGCGCAGGTTGTTGGCGGCGATGATCGCCTCCACGGTGACGCCGAAGCGGGCAGCGATGAGGGTGAGATTATCGCCAGGTTGCACTTTGTATTTGATCGGCGTCGTCCGGGGCCCTGTGGCCGCCGCTTCTGGCGTTTGGGGCTGTACGGTTCCCGTCGTTGTGACCGATGCGGTGCCGGTCGGGCGAAGCGTAGCGGTAATCGTCCCGCCGGGCAATGTGGTCCCGGTGATGCTCACCGTCATCGTTACTGTTACGGGAGGTCGCGAAGTTGCCGTCGGCAGGAGAACGAGCGTTCCATCCAGATTCGGCGTTGGCGTGGCCGGTGGAGAAGTTGGCGTCTCGGTGGGGCCGGTGGGCGTCGCCGTGGGGGTGGGCGGCGGCTCCGTCGGTGTAGGCGTAATAATGGCGACCAGGGTGGGGAGCGGCCTGAGGAGAGAGGCAAAAAGACGCTGCACCGGCACAAAGGTCTCCGGTGTGATCAGGTTACGACCTGTATAGATGCCCCAGGCCAGGGCAGCGACCACCAGCCCGTACGCCAACCAGCGCCAGGGAAAGCCTGCGGGTTTCAGGTCACGGCCACAGTGGGGGCAGACGGTGAGTTCAATGGACGCGCGGCGACCGCAATAGCGACAACGCACTCGGGCCGGGCGAGCCTTCTGGCGCGTGCCACATTCCGTGCAGATCACTGTACCTGCCGGCAGCAGGGCCCCGCAACGACGGCATTCTATATGAGCCATTTGGTTCTGTGCGTGACACAGGAGCGAATCAGGCTGGCCTCGCTCCTGCTGCTGTGTCGTCCCGCCTTTCCCCGCAGAGACTGCGCTGCGTAGCCGTTGCCCCTGTGACGGTGGTCTGCCCTACAACCCCAGGCTAGACCAGTCCAGGCGAGGTACCGGAGAGACGATGTCCTGATAGGTGATCAGGAGCATCAGCGTCAACAGCAGAGCGAACCCGATCAGGTGGATGGTTCCTTCGCGCTCCGGGTCCATGCGCCGCCCGCGTATGATCTCAATGACAATGAATAGAAGACGCCCGCCATCCAGCGCAGGCAACGGCAGCAAGTTTGTCACGGCCAGGGCCGCGCTTAAAATTGCCACCAACTGCAAAATCGGGAACCACCAGCCCAGGGCAAAAGTTGCCTGCATGGCGTCACCGGCCAGCACCGCGATCCCTACCGGCCCGATGGGGCGCGCTTCGGAGACCGGAATCAACCCTTGAATAATCATCACCGGCACAGACAGGGTGAGGAAGATGAAACGGCCTGTGGCCTCAACAGACCTCACCATGGCCTCCGGCAGCGGCGACCGGCGGATGCCCGTGACCGGCCCGATGGCAACGCCCATCGCCCCTTCATTCGCTGGCGGATTGACCCGGGGGATGACCCGCACGGTGATTTCCTCTCCCTGTCGCCGCACCGTGAGGGCTATCTCGGTGCCGCGGTGGGCATCGGTGTAGGCGGTCAGGTCTTCCAGTTGGCGAATGGGCTGGCCGTCCGCCTGCACCACGACATCGTTAGGCCGCAGGCCCGCCAGGTCTGCCGGCGCACCGGCGACGACCTCTCTGATGCGCACGCCCGGCTGCACGTCGGGCCAGCCGAGCAAGAAGGCGAGGGTAAAGAAAACCAGCGCCAGGAGAAAATTCATCGCCGGCCCGGCCAGAAGCGTCAGGGCCCGTGTCTTCTTGCTTTGGCTGACGAAACTCCCCGGCCCTTCCTGCCCGTCCTCGCCCTTCATGCGCACGAAGCCGCCGAAGGGAATAGCGTTTAGAGAGACCGGGGTCCCCCGCCAGTAAAAGAGGGTGCGAATACGTGGAGGGTAACCGAAGCCGAATTCCTCCACCACGATGCCCGACCGTTTGGCAGCCAAGAAGTGTCCCAGTTCGTGTACGAACACCAAGAGACTCAAAACCACCAAGAACGAAACAACCGTAATCAACATGTCCTATCCTCTCAGGCCGCTAGACGACCCTTATCCGATACGGTACCCGCATTATACCCCTCTACACAACATAAGGCAAGTGGTGTGGTGCCTATGGTAATATCCATATTTACCACGTGGTATCCTCATTAAAATACACTGGCTTGCTCTCAAAATTCGCATGGCTGATGAGCACCCCATCTTCCACCAGCACGAAGTGGATCGGGTGATACTTTTCTTTTGTGATCCAATCTCGCAGCCGATTCTTACCGGCAAACCCTTCAGGCCACTCCCTGCGCAGGAAAGAGAGTACCCGGCATTTGAGGTCAGGTGGAAGTTCTGCGCTTGGGTATATCAGTTGCTGGATCACGGCCGCGCCCCATCTTCCGGCTCCACAAAGACCAGGTCAAAGGGATACTCCTGCATGTCCAGCGTCTCCACCGTCTCGTGGCCGCGCTGCAAGGCGACGCGCGCCAGGTAGCGCGCCCCCGGCACCGGCGCGGGCAAATGGAGCGTGAGCGACAGGTAGGTCTCCCGGTTCTCTACCACGAACATCTCCGCGGCCACCTCGCCATCGGGCCCCAGAACGCTGACCTCCACGTTGGGATGCGCGGCAAAAGAGGTGAGTTGGATGCGCACCCACAGCCGCTTCAGGTCGGGATAGGGAAGCACCTGCACGCGCTCAATGCGCGGCGGCGAATCCTCGTAGGATAGATTGATGTTCATAGAACTCCGTGTTTCCGTGGTTAGTCCTTGTACCGCTACTGCTGCAAGACCGGCAGGTAGATCTCGCTCTCCTTTGCCGCCGGGTTGCTGATCTTGACCCGGCGCACGTAGAAGTTATTATCGCTGGAGAAGATGCGCAGGTCGGCGTGGTCGTTCTGCCGCCCGCCCAAGAAGGCATCGGGAAGGCTGAAGCGCGCCGTGCGCCACTGGCCGCTGTTGGTCAGGGTGATGGGCGCGGTCGCCTTGTAGGCCCCCTCAAAAGGCCAGACCGTGTGGGTAGAGTCGTATTCAATGCCGAACGCCCCCTCGCCCAGGTCCAGGTAATCCACCTCAACCTCTAGCGGCGTTTCTTTGGCATAGACAAAATCGTTGTGCACCCACAAGTAAAGATAGCGCACGTCGGTGGCGTTATCAGCCAGCCGCCGCGCCGAGAGTCCCTCAATATTCACGGGCTCCGTCAGGCCGTCACCGCCCACGTCCAGGTGTAGGAGGCCCTGAACAGAAGTCCGCTCGCTCAATGATACGGAGACCGAGGGCGCGCCCCGGTATTCGGGCGCGAGCGGGAGCGCGGCGAGCCGTTCAGCCCAGCGCACCGTTGCCGTGAGATAGCCCATGGGGCTCAGGTCGC
>JADYZS010000122.1 GCA_020853075.1 Anaerolineae bacterium
AACTGTCCGCCCCTGAACCCCGGAGGGGAGAGGGTAGGGTGAGGGGCGAGCACACTCTTGCAACTACTAGCACCCTCCGGTGGCTGTCTTGCCGTGTGCGAGCAGCCGCGCCGGAGGGTGTTTTATTGGCAGAATCCGCCCCCGCGATGCTGCCCACGTATCGCCGCTACTTCCCGGTGATCCTGAAATAAGGTGTAAAAAATAAAACGTAGGACACGCTTTACTTCTCGCTGCCCTCCGTGTCTTCGTGGTTTGTCTTTCTCTTGCCAGCCCCGCGAAAATCGTGTATCATCTCCCCAGATACACATAGTCCTCCGCAGGTGGCCCCATGCTCCAAGTCCAAAATCTAACAAAGATCTACGAAGACGGAACACGTGCCTTGACCGACGCCTCCTTCACCGTGGCCGAAGGGGAGTTTGTCGTGCTCCTGGGTCTGAGTGGTTCCGGCAAATCTACCCTCTTGCGTTGCCTCAATCGCCTCATTGAACCGACCTCCGGCAAGATCGTCTTCAACGGCGTGGATGTGACCGCGGCCTCCGGCCAGGGGCTGCGCCTGGTGCGGCGCAGCATCGCCATGATCTTCCAGCAATTCAACCTGGTAGAGCGGTCATCGGTTCTCACCAACGTCCTCTCCGGTCGCCTGGGCTACGTCAACTCCCTCTCCAGTTCTCTGGGCTTCTTTCCCAGAGAGGAAATGGATCGGGCGACGCACAATCTGGAGCGCGTGGGCCTGAAAGAAAAAGCCTACAACCGTGCCCGCGCCCTCTCTGGCGGCCAGCAGCAGCGCGTCGGCATCGCGCGCGCCTTGATGCAAGAGCCGAAATTGATCCTGGCCGATGAGCCAGTGGCAAGCCTTGATCCGGTGCTGGCTCACTCCATCCTGGGCTATCTGGAGACGCTGAACAAGGAGGATAAGATCACGGTGATTTGCAGCCTCCACATCCCCAGTTGGGCGCGACGGTATGCCAGTCGCATCCTGGCGCTCAAAGGAGGGCGACTCGTCTTTGACGGCCCATCGGCCCAGTTGGATCGCCAGCGCTTCCGCGAGATCTACGGCGAAGAGGCCCAGGATGTAGAGGTCGTGTGAGACGTGTTCTCTACCACGTACAGGAGGTGAGGCTATGATCTTCAAGACCATCTTTGATCCCCCCATCATTATCGCCCGCATCCTCCCCATGCCGAAGCGGCGGCGCATCGCCTATCTGAACCGGCTGGATTACCTGCAACTCCGTTTCTTTGCCTTCCTGCTTGACATCATCGGCATCGGTTACGTCTATTGGGCCTGGAATTACGTCGCCAGCCGCGTCAGCCCGTTGCGGGCCCTGGAACTCAATCTGCCGTTCTGGGCCGCCCTTCTCTTGATAGCCGAGGTCGCCGCGCTGTGGGGCTGCCTGGGCAGAACCTTCGGTGCGGCGGTGATGGACCTGAAGTTGACGGATGCCAACGGCAATAACAGGCCCACCCTCAGCCAACGCCTGGTGCGCTTCCTGGGCTGGAACCTGGCTCTCCTTCCGGCTACCCTGGGCCACCTGTGGGCCTTGGGTGACCGCGCCTGGCTTACCTGGGCGGACCGGCTCTCCGGCACGGTCGTCATCGCGCGGGAGAAGTTGGGCGCAGAGGCAAAACGCAAGCCCGCGCCCCTCTACGGCTCATCCGTCGGTATCGCCCTGCTCGCTCTCTTGCTCCTCTCTTACGTGGTCGGTACACTGATCACCCAGGTCCGGCCCCAACTCCTGATCACCGACGCGTACCTGGTTCGCCCGCTCATTGCAGATCTTCTGAACCCCGACGTTCTCGCCCGCGAACCCCATAGCCTGCGGGTAACGATGGAATTTCGCATCCCCTGTCCGGAGACCGTGCCTGCCGCGCCGGTCGCCAGCGATAAACCCATCGTCATCCTCTCCAAGACCTGTGGCAATTTCGGCGACGAGTTAACAATGGAGGTCTTCAACCTGCGGCCCAACACGGAGGTACGGTTCAACTGGTTGGATCCCTCCGGCGTCACGCAGCCTCTGATCCGGAGGCCGACGGATGCCAATGGTCACCTGGCCTATACACTCGTCGCAGCAAACGTTGCGAACAGCGGCCCCGGCCTCTACGGCGTGGATGCGCGGCAAGAGTGGGAAGAAGGGGAACTGCGCCTGAGCGAGACCTTCCGCCAGGTAGAAGATAAGATGCTGGAGACCATCTTCCTGGCCCTGAGGGCGACGACGCTCGGCGTCATCTTCTCTGTGCCGGTCAGTTTCCTGGCGGCGAAGAACCTGACCGCGCGTAACCCCTTGGGCTCGCTGGTCTATTACGCCGTGCGTCTCCTGCTCAACATCATGCGCGCCATTGAACCCCTGATCTGGGCCATCATCTTCGTCGTCTGGGTCGGCATCGGGCCTTTCGCGGGCGTCCTGGCCTTGACGCTCCACACCATCGCGGCCCTGGGTAAGTTGTACTCCGAGGCGATTGAGAGCATAGACCCCGGCCCCATTGAGGCCGTCACCGCCACTGGCGCGGACCGCCTGCAAACCATCATCTTCTCGGTGGTGCCTCAGGTGATACCGCCGTGGATCTCCTTCACCATCTACCGATGGGACATCAATGTGCGCATGTCCACCATCATCGGCTTCGTCGGCGGCGGCGGCATTGGCTTCCTCCTGATCCAATGGATCAATCTCCTGCAATACCGCCAGGCGGCGACGGCCATGTGGGCCATCGCCATCGTCGTCGCCATCATGGACTACGTGAGCGCGATTGTGCGCGAGCGGGTGGTGTGAGAGAGAAGCCCTCACCCATCCCCTGGCCCCTTCCCTCTCCCAAAGTTGGCGGTGGAAAGCCCGCATGAGTACAGGAGAGGGAAGGGGTGGGGGGAAGAGTGAGGGCCGACGCGGGACGCGCAGCCGCCTCGCCCAGAATCGGGCGAGGCGGTTATCTGTACCTTCAATGGAATCCCTATTTCTTCAAGAGCATCGGGAACCATCGTCGTAGCAATGGCTCTGGCACAAACTCGTCCGCTCCAATGTCAAAACCAGTGCCGTAAGGCCGACGTTGGCCGTCAATATCGGTCGTGACGCGGGCGTTCATGCCCTGGTCTATGGCCTCTGAGGCTGGGCTTATATGATAATCAAGGGCAGCAGGATTGACGAAGTGAGGGTTGCCCGTAATATCGTTGGTCGTGGTGATGGTGTTGCCCGCTTCGGCAATGGTGTAGGCAGAGTTCCACAATGTATGATCAGCAACTATCTTATTACAGTAGTGACTCGCCGTAGTGCTGATGCCCAATGAGTGACCCGAAATGAGGGTGTTCGAGAGACTCAGAGTTGTGCATCCTCCCCCAGTGACGATAGCATCCTTGGCGTTGTCAGCAAAGGTGTTGTGGAAAAATGATGCTCTGATACCCCCAAGATTACCCGCAGCATAATAGCCATCCCCTTGACCAATAGGCCCAACCCAATTAGCAGCGATGATGTTGTTTATCAAGCGGTGGCTACCGTATCCCATGGCTGCGATACCACCACCCCTGCCGAAATCTGCACCGCTGGCCGTGTTGCTGACAATTGTATTCTCCATGAGTATGACAGGGCCGCCCACCAGAAAGAGGCCGCCACCCCAGCCAGTAGCCGTAATACTTGCAGTGTTATGAATGATGCGATTTCTTGTGAGAGTAGCAGCACTCCCCCATAAGGTCACCCCACCACCTTCTCCACCTTGAAAGAAGGTAGTGCCCGCCGTGTTATTCATGATCGTGTTTTCGGACAGTATCGCCCCACTTTCAAACAGGTACAGTCCACCGCCAGAACCTACAACACCACTGAGATTACCTTGGATAAAATTCCTAGTGAGAGTGGGCTTTTGTCCGTACAGATCTGGGGGGGGGGGGGGGGGGGGGGGGG
>JADYZS010000123.1 GCA_020853075.1 Anaerolineae bacterium
AATCGCCCCTACTGCCGCCTCAACGTCCTCTCTCTGGTGGCCGGTGACGACGATGATCTCGTCCACTTCCGCTTCCCTCAGCGCGGCGATCACCCATTCAATGACCCGGCGCGACCCCAGGGGGAGCAACTGCTTGGGTTCCCCCATGCGGCGGGATTGCCCCGCGGCCAGCACGACGGCAGCGATCAATATTGAGACTCCGGAAAGAACAAACCACGGAGACACAGAGGACACGGAGTGTTAGAGAAGCGGAGTCTCCGTGCCTCCGCAGTTAAGTAAATGAACAACGGTATGGACATTATAGCACGCGCGCAGGGGCCGTGCAACGGACATTCGGTTCTAATAGCCGGTCAAGGTTCGCCGTCGGATAAAATCCGACGGCCACGCCCTTCGCGCGTTTGCCCCTTTTTCCTGCTTGTGCTAAAATAGACCCATGCCGCTGCCAGTACGCCGGCCCGCGCGCGGCGAAGTCCAGGGATGCTGATGGCGACCCCGGTGTTTAGGTTTCATCGCCAGGGGCTTACCTCCTCTGCCCAGTCCTCTGGATACGCCCGCCTCTGGTGTGCTCTCCCCCACCTATTTCCCCGCCCTGGCGCGAGTCACGCCGCGCCGAGGCTATACACGCGTTCAATATCTCCGTTGCCATCCCCGGCCCGCGGGCGATGCCGGGCTTCCGAGACCGGCGCGTCCAGACCAATCCTTGCAAGAACGGAGGGCTGAGTCCTCTTATGGAGACTACCGGCTCCCCCACACCGAGAAACCTGGGACGCCTGTTGACAACGAGGGCGGGAACCCACCTCCTCACTGCCTTCATCGTGGTCTTGATCGCTGCGGTATTGGTGCTGCCGCCCGTCTCCCTGCGCGAGCGCATCCTTGACCGCGGCCACCAAGTCATCTCCCTGGAGGGTGGCGCAATCCTGGATCCTGACGGCACGCAGGTCACCTTCCCTGCTGCGGCCATGACCGGCGCAGCCAAAATCAAACTGACTTCCATTCCGCGCACCATCTTTCTGGAAGGAAGCGCAGGCAAGGCTCTGGTGGCTGCGGCCCAGGCGATCCCCAATTCGTTGGTTCCTCGTGGCCCCCTCTACACGCTGAACCTGCGAGGGCGCGACAAGCCCTCCGCCGCGACCCTGACCGTGCCCATCCCCAATGATTCCGAGCCCTACGAAACGCTGGATCTCTACACCTGGGATGGCACCGCCTGGCGCTGGCTTCCGTCGCAAGTCATCTACGAGGACGAAACTATTGAGGCGCGGCTCAACACCGTGCCTGCCAACTTTATCGTGATGCAGACCAACCCGCGCACCCCTTCCGCCGCCGGAAGCCTGGCGGTGGGGGCAGAGATCCCCGCGGAAGGGAACGAAGCGTTGGCCGAAGTGCGCGCCGCCGGTCTCTACCTGGGCGGCGACGGGGCGCTGGAAGGGAACCCGGCGGACCTCCCCAAGGTGGAGCCGGGGAGCGGCTACGCGGTCATCCCCTGGGTACGCAACTGGGGCGAAGATGGCGTGGTGCGCACCGATTTGATCAACAACTTGCTGGTCAGCCGAGAATGGCAGGATCGCCACATCGCTGCCCTGACCGAGATGGCGGTCGCGAACCTCTATCCCATCGTTTCCATAGACTATCGCGGCGTGGAGCCGCAATTGCGGGGCGAGTTCAGCGCCTTCATCGCTCGTCTGGCCGAAACACTTCACTCCCAGAACAAGGTGCTCTCGGTGCGGGTGGAGGAGGCTCGGCAGGTCTCGGAAGATCGCTGGCTGACAGGGGGCTACGATTGGCAGGCCATCGGCCAGGCCGCCGACGAAGTGGAAATCCCCGCGCTGGTGGACCCGCGCGCCTACACCCCTGGCGGCCAGATGGAACAATTCCTGCGTTGGACGGCGAGCCAGGTGAGCCGCTACAAAGTGCGGCTGGTACTCCCGGCCCGCAGCGTTGAGCAGGCAGGCCCTTACCTGCTCCTCAAATCGTACAACGAGGCCCTCGCGCCATTGGTGGGCCCGCTGCGCGCCGATAAGGGTGTGGTTCCGCCAGGGGGAACCATCAATCTTACGCTGGTGCCTGAGCACAGTGCAACCCTCCCCGAGGCCGACCCTGCTACCGGCATGATTCGCTACCAGTACAAGGACAATGCCGGCGAGGTGCGCACTGTCTGGCTGGAGAACGCCGCCAGCCTCTCCCGCAAGTTGGGGCTCGCCAGCCGCTATCACCTGGGCGGCATCACCATCGGCAACCTGTTCGGAGAGAGCCAGGACACCGACCCGGAGATGTGGGCCGCCGTGCGCCAATTCCAGCAGTCGGGCACGGTGCCGCCAGTGGATAGCCAGTTCACCCTAGCCTGGAGGACGGTGGGCGTAAGCGCGAAGGCAGCCCCGGAGCAACGCCCTCTGAACGACGTCCAGTACTCCTGGCAGGCGCCGGCAGAGCCGGGCGAATACCAGGCAGAGGTTTCGCTTTTAGACCGGGGGAAACCCGTCGGCACGCCGCAGGTCGTCTCGCTCCTCGTCGCCTCGCCGACGCCCACACCGACACCAACGAATACGCCCACCAACACGCCGTTGCCCACGGCCACGCCGACGAATACACCCACCAGCACACCGCTCCCGCCGACGGCGACGCCGCGACCGACCAACACCAGGGCACCACAGACACAATCCTCATCGCCGCCCCCCGGTGGTTTCGGCTACGGCATCCAGGCCCACATGGTGGACAACGGCCATGCCCCCAAGGTCGTGGAAATGACGAAGGGGATGGGCTTTGGCTGGATCAAGCAGCAGGTGGAGTGGTTCCGCCACGAGCCGAGCAAGGGGCAGTATGCATGGGGCTCGTTGGATGAGATTGCCAACGTCGCCTCGGCCAACGGCATCAAGGTCCTCTTTAGTGTAGTGAAAGCACCCCGCTGGGCGCGGCCCGGCAACACCGACTTCAACGTGGAAGGTCCCCCTGCGAACCCGCAAGATTTCGCCGACTTCCTCGCGGCCATCGCAGCCCGCTATCGCGGCAAGGTGCAAGCCTACGAAGTCTGGAATGAGCAGAACCTGCACTACGAGTGGGGCAACGAGCCGTTGGACGCGGGGCGCTACGTGCAACTCTTGGCAGCATCCTACCGTGCCATCAAGAGCGTCTGCCCGGAGTGCACCGTCATCAGCGGCGCGCTGACACCTGCGGGCGATAACCCCGGCAAAGCGATAGATGACTTCACTTACCTGGAGCAGATGTACAAAGCCGGTCTCAGGAACTACGCCGATGCCATCGGCGCGCACCCCAGCGGCTATAATCTCTCGCCCGACGTGACCTGGCAGCAGGGATGCGCTTTCATCACCCAGGATAACGCCACCTTCCGCGGCGCCTGCGATTCGCCCCATCACTCGTGGTCTTTCCGGGGGACGATGGAGGGCTATCGCAATATCATGGTGGTCTATGGCGACGGCGGCAAGCGCATCTGGCCGACGGAGTTCGGCTGGGCGTCAAGTTCCACACCCGCGCCCGGCTACGGCTACGCCGCCGATAACTCGCTAGACGAGCAGGCGCGCTGGACCGTGCGCGCGTACCAAATGATGAAGAGTTGGGGCTGGGTCGGCGCGGCTTTCCTGTGGAACCTCAACTTCAAGGTGGTCGCGCCGGGGCGGGAGACCGCCCAGTGGGGCATCGTAGATGAGGGCTGGGGCCCGCTACCGGCCTATAACGCTCTGAGGGATATGCCCAAGTAGGGGCGGCTTCGTGTGGGCTGACTAACACCAGGGGCGATCCGATGTGATCGCCCCTACGATTATCCGGTGGCCGGATTTGCCTTCCCGTAGACTACACCGCCCCAGGGATATACGCTGCCGGGCCTACCATGCTTCGTTCCCTACTGCCGGACCGAAATCAACCTCGCGGTGCAGGTTC
>JADYZS010000124.1 GCA_020853075.1 Anaerolineae bacterium
CGTGAATGATGGACTTCTCGGTGAGGTTATTAGCCGCCAGCAAAGCCTCCACCGTTATTCCGTGTTTGCGCGCGATGAACTCTGGAATATCACCCAGTTTCACGATGTACGTGATGGGTGTAGGAGTAGGAGTCGGCAAAGCGGTGGACGTGGCGGTAGGTGTAGGAGGAGGGAGAGAGGTCGCCGTAGCCGTGGGAGGAACTGGCGGCGTGTTCGTGGGCGCTACGGCGATCTCTGCCGCAGGGCCAGGCCGAGTCCACCAGATAGCGACAACGCCGGCGATGACGAGGAACAGCACAATGTCGGCCCATGGTATCGCTAAAGAACGACGCGGCCTCACCGCGAGGGCCGCCCCGCACATAAAGCAGGTATCGGCTCGCTGCGAGACTCTCGTGCCACAAACCGGGCAAGCACGCGCTGGACGTCTGGCCGGGCCCCTCTGCGGCGATATTGATGCCATTAAGCGTGTTTTATCATGGTTTGTGCAGTTTTTCGCCCACCCTACCGATTATACCACGCATTAGAAAGATGTCAATATTTTAATCTTCTTGTTACCTGACGATTACACTACGCTCGTATGGAGCAACGAACCGGGGCAAATCTGAAGGGCGAAACGAACTAGGGTCATTTCATTCCATCCGAACATCTGGCCTGGGGATTTTTATTCCGGCGAAAATAGGGAATTCTTACCCACTATTGACACTGGATGAAAGTCCCCGTCGCCACCTGGAGTCTGGAAGGCGCTCGCCGCGCCGCCAAGGCTCGTGCGGCCCGCCGCGAACACCTCCCGCGGCCTGCCTAGAAACGAATCTTGGATGCACCCCCGCCAACACCCACAAAAAAGCAGGGACAGACAGCCGTCTGCCCCTGCATCAAACACCAATCTCCACCCAGACAATCAGATGCCCTGCCGCATGCGAATGGCTTCCAGCGCCCTGGCGATGAACTCGGCCAGCGGCTTGGGGCCCAGGTTTTCCTCGGTGCGCAAGCGCACGGCGACTGCGCTGGCGGCGGCTTCCTTGTCGCCCACCACGAGCATATACGGGATTTTCTGCAACTGGGCGTTGCGTATCTTCGCCTGCATCCGCTCTGCCGTACTATCTACGTCCCCCCGGAGCCCGGCGGCCTTCAGTTGTTCGGCTACCTGCTGAGCGTAGGCCACGTGCCGGTCGGTGATGGGAATGATTCTCGCCTGCACAGGCGAGAGCCAGACCGGGAACGCGCCCGCGTAGTGCTCTATCAGGAAGCCGATCATGCGCTCGTGGGTGCTCAACGGCGCACGATGGATGCAGAGGGGCATTTCCTCCTGGCCGCCCCGGTTCGTAAAGGTCAGGTTGAAGCGGCCTGGCTGAGCAAAATCCACCTGGTTGGTCGCCAGCGTGAACTCCTTGCCGATGGCACTCCACACCTGGACGTCAATCTTAGGGCCGTAGAAGGCAGCCTCGTCGGCCACTTCTAAGTAGGGCACGTTGCCGTGCTGCATCGCCCGGCGCACCATCTCTTCTGTCTTGAGCCAAAGGCGCTCGTTATCCACGTATTTCTTGCCCAGGCCCTTCTTGTCGTGGGTGCTCAGGCGCATGACATACTTCTCTATGCCAAAGAGGCGGAAGTATTCCAAATAGAGGGAGACAACCCCCAGGAACTCTTCCTCAAATTGTTCCTCCGAGCAATACATGTGCGCGTCGTTCATTTGCATAGAACGGACCCGCATCAGGCCGAACAGTTCGCCGCTCTTCTCGTAGCGGTAGCAGGTTCCATATTCGGCAAGGCGCAGAGGGAGATCGCGGTAACTGCGCGGCTTGCTGGCATAGATCTTGTGGTGGAAGGGACAGTTCATCGGCTTGACGTAGTAGCGCACCCCTTCCATCTCCATCGGCGGGTACATACTCTCGGCGTAGTAGGGGAGGTGGCCGCTGTGCAGGTAAAGGTCTTCCTTCGCCAGATGGGGTGTGCGCACCCGCTCGTATCCGGCCTTGTACTCCATCTCCTTAGCCAGTCTTTCCAACTCCTCAATGATGATCCCGCCCTTGGGGAGCCAGAGGGGTAACCCAGGCCCGATCTCTTCATCAAAGGTGAAGAGCTCCAGTTCCTTGCCCAGTTTGCGGTGATCTCGTTTTCTGGCTTCCTCCAGCATCTCCAGATACTCAGTGAGGTCTTTCCGGCTGGGCCAGACCGTGCCGTAGATGCGTTGCAGCATCTTGTTATGTTCGTCGCCGCGCCAGTACGCTCCGGCGATGCTCAACAACTTGAAGGCGTCTGCCGGTATCTGGCTCGTGTTCTCCACGTGGGGCCCGCGACAGAGGTCCTCAAAATGATCGTGTTTGTAGGTGGAAAGGGTCGCCCCACCCTCCACCGGATTCCCATATTCGTCGGTGCCCGCGGCCAGGATGCCATCAATCAGTTCCAGTTTATACGGTTGGTCTTTGTAGAGGCCGCGCGCCTCCTCCGGCGATACCTCGCGCCGGGTGAAGGGATAGCGCCCTTGTATGATCTCCTTCATCCGCTTTTCAATCTGTGCCAGGTCTTCCGGCGTGAGGGTGCGAGGGAGATCAAAGTCGTAGTAAAAGCCGTTCTCAATGGGCGGGCCGATGGCGATCTTCCCCTCGGGGAACATCTCCAACACGGCCTGCGCCATCACGTGGGACGTAGAATGTCTCAGTTTGTGGAGGAATTCCTCGTCGTGCTTGTTCTCATCAGCCATGGTGATTCTCCTTTTTTCAGGTATCAGCCTGTTTCTACGAGGCAGCAGCCTTAAGGCGTGTCGTCAAGGTCAAAGCCCCTGATGAGTATCTCCTTGCCATCTTCCATCCGCACTCGCCGCCCTACCGTTTGCTCAAAGTGCATGATCTCCTCCGGCAGCTGCCCATTGCGGCTTAGGAAATCCACGTCCTCAACGGTGATGGAAGGCGTCTCAGGCCCGCCCGGCAGCGAGAGGACGTAGCGGATGAAGTACTCGCGGGCAGCGATGAGGTCGCGCGGCAGGCGGATTTTAGACTTGCGGTTGCACGTCAGGGCCTGCAAAGCCTTCTGCTTGGCCTCTACCGCGCTGATCGGTTCCAGGGCACTCCCCATTCCGCGCGCGTACTCCGTAATCTGTGCGACCATCTCCTTCGTTTCTCTCTGCGGGAAGAGGATGATGTCTTTGATCGCCCCATCCCAAGGGGGATTATAGTCAATCAGGAAGTTGAAGCCCCGAGCGCGAGTCTTTTTATGGTCCGCGTACCAGAAGATGCTGAGGGTCGCCTGGGAGTCATCGCCGAAGAAATACGCCTCGTAGAAAGTATCCTGTAATTGGGCAACCAGGGCGTGTGTATCCTGGCCTGCTGCTGCCAGCCAGGCCAACGCGCGCGGTTGCAACTCGCCGGCGAGCCTCTGGCCGGCGACGATCTCTTCCAGGGTCGCCAGCAAATGCCGGTCGCGCAGCCAGCCGGGTATGACCTGTTCCAGCCGTGCCTGGGCCTGAGTGGAGGCAGCAAGATAGGCCCGGATCATCGTCTGCAAGAGGAGGTCCGGTTTGACACCGCGCGCCATCGCATCCAGATCGTCGTAGATCGCAGCCTGGTCTTGCTGAGGCAGGGTTTCGCTGCTCCATAGATTGTCCAGGCGAGACCGTAGAAACGTGGACGCGGGGAGATTAACCGTCGTTCTCGTTTTATCCTTCCGTCTATGTCCCGACTTACTCATATCTCACCTCGTAACCGCAAGAGTCAGGCTGCTGTCGTTCCGGCACAATCAGGCCGGCATTGTGCCAAACACGATATCCCACAACGGCATCGTAACCCCGAAGCGTTGTTCCGGGGACTTGAAATGGTGCTGCATGTGATGGCGTTTAAGGTACTTCAGGATGCCCCACCGCATCGGCAGGTGATGCGTGGCATAGTGGAGCATGTCGTACATCACGTACCCCGCCCCAAAGCCGGCGAAGA